>DBFWXD010000182.1:0-6147 GCA_048215895.1 Eubacteriales bacterium | reverse complement strand
TGTACACTATATTTTTCCAAAAGGAAAGGTTTATCTGGCTGTAGGCTCTCCAGCTTTTTTCACAAGCCGTTTCCGGTTTATATGTGGGTTTTTCAACATTTACCACTGCTTTTGCCATGAATTCACGGTTTTCATCTTTCTTGGCTCATATTTGCTCGTCATACCTTTATGATATAGCAAATATATAATAGTAGTACTTTTCATTATACCAATTTTCATGTAGAATACAAGATGTAAGGAAAACATGCGGTGTAATTATGATGTTTTCACAAATTTTGAGAAGCGGAGGAATTACCATGAATCTGGAAGACGCCATGACCATTAAGCTGGATTATGAGCTGCCCGAGTACCCCGCCTTTGACCCCCAGTATCGTCGGGCTCCCCGCCGGGAGTCCCACCTGAGCGAGTCTGATAAGGCCCTTGCCATTAAGAACGCCCTGCGTTACATTCACCCTGACCATCACGAGCAGATGGCCAAGGAGTTTGCCCAGGAGCTGGAGGAGCACGGCCGTATCTACGGCTACCGCTTCCGTCCCGCTGGCAAGCTGTACGGCAAGCCCATCGACGAGTACAAGGGCGCCTGCATTGAGGGCCGCGCGATCCAGGTAATGATCGACAACAACCTGGACTTCGACATCGCTCTGTATCCCTACGAGCTGGTTACCTACGGTGAGACCGGTCAGGTGTGCCAGAACTGGATGCAGTATCGGCTGATCAAGAAGTACCTGGAGGTCCTGACCGACGAGCAGACCCTGGTGGTCATGTCCGGTCACCCCCTGGGCCTGTTCCACAGCCACAAGCTGGCTCCCCGTGTCATCATCTCCAACGGCCTGATGGTCGGTACCTTCGACAACCAGAAGGACTTCAACCGCGCCGCTGCTATCGGTGTTGCCAACTACGGTCAGATGACCGCCGGCGGCTGGATGTACATCGGTCCTCAGGGCATCGTGCACGGCACCTTCAACACCCTGCTGAACGCCGGCCGTCTGAAGCTGGGTATCCCCCAGGACGGCAACCTGGCCGGCCGTCTGTTCGTCTCCGCCGGTCTGGGCGGCATGTCTGGTGCTCAGGGCAAGGCCGCTGAGATCGCCGGCGCTGCTTCCATCATCGCCGAGGTGGACGACTCCCGTATCGAGACCCGTTACACTCAGGGCTGGGTCAGCCACCGCACTGACAGCCTGGAGGAGGCTTGGGCCATCGCCAAGGAGCACATGGAGAAGAAGGAGCCCTGCGCTGTCGCTTACCACGGCAACGTAGTGGACCTGCTGGAGTACCTGTACGACAACAACATCCACGTGGATCTGCTGTCCGACCAGACCTCCTGCCACGTGCCTTACGACGGCGGCTACTGCCCCCAGGGCCTGAGCTTCGAGGAGCGCACCGACATGCTGGACAAGGACCCCGAGGGCTTTGCCAAGCTGGTTGACAAGACCCTGCAGCATCACTATGAGATGATCTGCAAGCTGCACGAGCGGGGCACCTACTTCTTCGACTACGGCAACAGCTTCCTGAAGGCCGTGTACGACACCGGCGTGAAGTCCATCTGCAAGAACGGCGAGAACGACCTGGACGGCTTCATCTTCCCCTCCTACGTGGAAGACATTCTCGGTCCCTGCCTGTTCGACTTCGGCTATGGTCCCTTCCGTTGGTGCTGCCTGTCCCGGAACCCCGAGGACCTGGACAAGACCGACGCCGCCGCTGCCGAGTACATCAAGGAGCACAACCGTCGTTATCAGGACTACGACAACTATGTCTGGGTCCGCGACGCTAAGAAGAACAAGCTGGTCGTCGGCACTCAGTGCCGTATCCTGTATCAGGACGCTCTGGGCCGCATGAACATCGCTCTGAAGTTCAACGAGATGGTCCGTAACGGCGAGATCGGCCCCGTCATCCTTGGTCGTGACCACCACGATACCGGCGGAACCGACGCCCCCTTCCGTGAGACCTCCAACATCAAGGACGGCTCCAACATCATGGCTGAGATGGCTACCCAGTGCTACGCCGGCAACGCTGCCCGCGGCATGAGCTACATCGCCCTCCACAACGGCGGTGGTACCGGTATCGGTAACTCCATCAACGGCGGTTTCGGCATGGTTCTGGACGGCTCCGAGCGCGTGGATACCATCCTGAAGATGGCTATGCCTTGGGATACCATGGTTGGTGTTTCCCGCCGCGCCTGGGCTCGCAACGAGAACGCTCTGACCACTGTCGCTGAGTACAACAAGCTCTACGAGGGTCATGACCACATCACTCTGCCCTACCTGGCTGACGATGCTATCGTGGCTGAGGCTGTTAAGGGCATGAAGGGCTAAGCCCCAAATATCCCGTAACCTGAAAAGGGGGCGTGTCATCACGCCCCCTTTTTTCTCCTGTCAGCCAATTGTAAAATATTAACGTTTCTTTAGTTGACAAGGAGAGAAAAATATGCTTTCCTATGAATAGAGCTGAAATACCGCCAGGGGGTTCTCCCCCCTGAGAAAGGAAACCGTACTATGAACAAATTACTGCTGACCAACATCGGTATGCTGGCCACTCCCCAGGGCAAGGGCCCCAAGAAGGGGGACGAGCAGGGAAATATCCAGATTCTGAAGGATGCCTGGGTGCTGTGTGAGGACGGCCTCATTGCCCAGGTGGGCACCGGCACTGCCCCCGTGGTAGAGGGTGCCCAGGTTGTGGACGCCCAGGGCAAGCTGGTTACCCCCGGCCTGGTGGACGCTCACACTCACCTGATTTTCGGCGGCTGGCGCCAGAACGAGCTGGGCATGAAGCTCCACGGCAAGACTTACCTGGAGATTCAGAACGCCGGCGGCGGCATCCAGTCCACCACCAACGCCACCCGTCAGGCCACCGAGGAAGAGCTGACCGAGAAGGCTGCCAAGGCTCTGGACGAGATGATGGGCTTCGGCGTCACCACCTGCGAGGCCAAGAGCGGCTACGGTCTGGCTACCGAGCACGAGCTGAAGGCCCTCCAGGTTATCAAGAACCTCAACGACCGTCACGCCATGGACATCGTCCCCACCTTTATGGGCGCTCACCTGGTTCCCGCTGAGTACAAGCAGAACCGCGAGGAGTACATCCGCCTGGTGTGCGAGGAGATGATCCCCGCTGTGAAGGAGCAGGGCATCGCCAAGTTCTGCGACGTGTTCTGTGAGGCGGACACCTTCACCGTGGAGGAGTCCCGTCAGGTTCTGGAGGCCGGTCTGAAGTATGGCCTGCGTCCCAAGATCCACGCCGACGAGATCGAGGCCATCGGCGGCTCCATTCTGGCCGGTGAAATCGGCGCCATCTCTGCCGAGCACCTGATCGTCTGTCCCCCCGAGGGCATCGAGAGCCTGGCCAAGGGCGGCGTGATCGCCTGCCTGCTGCCCGCCACCAGCTTCAACCTGGGCGCTGTCTTTGCTCCCGCTCGCGATATGGTCAAGGCCGGTGTGCCCGTGGCCATGGCCACTGACTTCAATCCCGGTTCCTGCCCCTGCCTGAACCTGCAGTTTGTCATCAACCTGGGCTGCCTGAAGTACAAGCTCACCCCCGAGGAGGTCCTCACCGCCGTCACCCTCAACGCTGCCGCCGCCATCGATATGGCCGACAAGGTTGGCTCCGTTGAGGTGGGCAAGCTGGCCGACCTGGTGGTTTGGGATGCCCCCGACCTGGACTACATCTGCTACCGTGTTGGCAGCAACCTGACTCAGACCGTTATCAAGAAGGGCGCTGTGGTGCGCTGAATCCGTAGAAAGGAAGAAATCATATGGACCGAACCGATTATCAGATCCTGAACATCCTGCAGCGTGATTGCCGGGCGACACTGAAAAGCATTGGCGATCAGGTGGGCCTCACAGCTCCCGCTGTTTCGGAACGTACACGCCGCCTGGAAGAACAGGGCGTGATACGTGCTTATCGGGTCGATGTAGATCGGGAACAGCTCAACTGCAACATATCCGGTTTTATCTGGGTAGCGCCGGAGCCTGAAAAGTACAATGATTTCTGTGATTTCTGCCTGAAACACCCCGCCATTACCGCGCATTATCACACCATCGGGGTATTTAACGCCCTGCTGCACTTTGCCGTACAGGGAACTCAGGAGCTGGAGACCCTCCTCTCCTCCATCAAACAGTTCGGCAACTCTCAGACTTCGGTGGCCCTGAAGACGTATTTTGACTATAAGGACATTCCGATTCCTCATCAGAAATAAGCCGCCGGATCAATGAATCAAAAAAGAACGCTGAGAAATTTTTCTCAGCGTTCTTTTTTCCTTGTTATCATAAAAAGGTGTATCATAACACGCTGGCCCGGCGCAGGGATACTCCCCGCGCCGGGCCAAATCATTCCAGATCAGTAAATGGGTTTTTCTTAGAACAGGCCGGTGATCTTGCCGTTCTCGTCGATGTCGATGCGCTCGGAAGCGGGCACCTTGGGCAGACCGGGCATGGTCATGATGTCGCCAGTCTTGGCAACCAGGAAGCCGGCGCCGGCGTTGACCTTGACCTCACGGATGGTGATCTTGAAGCCACGGGGAGCGCCCAGCTTGGTCTGATCATCGGAGAAGGAGAACTGGGTCTTGGCCATGCAGATGGGCATCTTGTCGAAGCCCAGCTCGGTCAGCTGCTGGATCTGCTTCTTGGCAGCGGCAGTGATGGTCACGCCGTCAGCACGATAGACCTTGGTGGCGATGGCATTGAGCTTGTTCTCGATGGTGTCCTCCACGTTGTAGACAAACTGGAAGTGATCGTTGGTGGTATCCTCAGCCAGACGGATAACCTCCTCGGCCAGAGCCTTGCCGCCCTCGCCGCCCTTGGCCCAAACCTCGGACAGACGGACGTTGACGCCCTGCTCCTTGCACTTCTCCTCAACCAGCTTCAGCTCGGCCTCGGTGTCGGTGGGGAAGGCGTTGATGGCGACCACGCAGGGCAGGCCATAGACGTTCTTCACGTTGTCCACGTGCTGCAGCAGGTTGGGCAGGCCCTTCTCCAGAGCCTCCAGGTTCTCGTTGTTCAGGTCAGCCTTGGGCACGCCGCCGTGATACTTCAGGGCGCGGACGGTGGCGACGATAACAACGGCATCGGGGTGGAAGCCGCCGGCACGGCACTTGATGTCCAGGAACTTCTCGGCGCCCAGGTCAGCAGCGAAGCCGGCCTCAGTGACGGTGTACTCGCTCAGCTTCATAGCGGTCTCAGTGGCCTGGATGGAGTTACAGCCGTGAGCGATGTTGGCGAAGGGGCCGCCGTGGATGAAAGCGGGGGTGTGCTCCAGAGTCTGAACCAGGTTGGGCTTGATGGCGTCCTTCAGAACGGCAGCCATAGCGCCCTCAGCCTTCAGATCGTGAGCGGTGATGGGCTTGCCGGAACGGCTGTAACCCACGACCATCTTGGCCAGACGGGCCTTCATGTCAGCCAGACCGGTGGACAGGCACAGAACGGCCATGATCTCGGAAGCCACGACGATGTCGAAGCCGTCCTCACGGGGCACGCCGCTGGCCTTGCCGCCCAGACCGCAGACAATGTGACGCAGCTGACGGTCGTTCATGTCGACCACGCGCTTCCAGGTGATCTGACGGGTATCGATGTCCAGAGCGTTGCCCTGCTGGATGTGGTTGTCGATCAGAGCGGACAGCAGGTTGTTGGCAATGCCGATGGCGTTGAAGTCGCCGGTGAAGTGGAGGTTGATGTCCTCCATGGGGACGACCTGAGCATAGCCGCCGCCAGCAGCGCCGCCCTTGACGCCGAACACGGGACCCAGGGAGGGCTCACGCAGGCAGACGATGGTCTTCTTGCCCAGCTTGTTCAGGGCGTCAGCCAGGCCCACGGAAGTGGTGGTCTTGCCCTCGCCGGCGGGGGTGGGGCTGATGGCGGTCACCAGGACCAGCTTAGCCTTGCGGGGCAGGTCCTTCAGAGCGTGGATATCCACCTTGGCCTTGTACTTACCGTAGTTCTCCAGCTGGTCCTCAGAGATACCGATGGACTTAGCAACCTCAACAATAGGCAGCATAGTGGACTGCTGGGCGATTTCAATGTCAGTCATGACGATGGCCTCCTTAAAATTGATGTAAATTTTGTGGTCACCTAATGGGGTTTACGATGGTAGTATTATACATCATTTTCCCCTTTTCGTACAGGATTTTTGTTGCTCTTTTTGAAAAACATGCTTTTTTTC
>DBFWXD010000181.1:0-2933 GCA_048215895.1 Eubacteriales bacterium | reverse complement strand
ATCTTTGGGCCCGTAACCCTTATTAAACGGGTAAAGGATTTTGAAGAGGGCCTGGCCATCATGAATGCCAATCCCTTTGCCAACGGCTCTGTCATCTTTACCCAGAGCGGGTACTATGCCCGGGAATTTGAATTACGCACCGACGGCGGCATGGTGGGTATCAATGTGGGCATTCCGGTTCCCACGGCTTACTTCCCCTTCTCCGGCAACAAAGAATCCTTCTTCGGCGACCTGCACGTCCTGGGTAAGGATGGGGTCCGGTTCTATACTCGCGCCAAAACGGTGACAAAGCATTGGTATGACGAGAACTCCGCAAGAAAAACGGTAAGTACCTGGGAAGGTACTGTCGAACGGGTCTGAGTCGTCCCACTCCATTGGGAACAGCCACATTTGGCTACATTGACAGGAGGTTATGCAATGTGTAAAAAAACAGAGCCCTTTATCACGCAAGCGGTGAAACAGCACCACAGCCAGGCGGTCGCACTGAGCGACGACTTATTTGCAAATCCCGAAATTTCCAACCAGGAATTCCGGTCCAGCCAAAAAATCGTGGAGCTGCTGCGCAGCGCAGGATACACCGTGGAGTACCCGTTTGCGGGACACCAAACCGCATTTTGTGGCGTGATTGATCAGGGCGAGGGACCTTCGGCCGCCATTATGGTGGAGTACGATGCCTTGCCTGGACTGGGCCATGCCTGCGGCCACAATGCCCACGGCGCCATGTCTGTTCTGGCCGCCTTGGCTCTGGCCGATTTGAGAGAAAAATTTTCAGGCAAGCTGTATGTGATCGGAACCCCCGCGGAAGAAGAAAACGGTGCCAAGGTCTCCATGGCAAAGCAGGGAATTTTTGATGGGATGTCCGCCGCCATGATGATCCACTGCGCCTGCGGCGGCATTGATTATTCCGATATGGATGTACTGAGCCTCCGGTGCTACCTGGTGGAATTCACCGGCGTTTCCGCCCATGCGGCCGCCGGCCCTTGGGAAGGCCACAGCGCTTTGGCTGCCGCCCGAAAGTTCCTGGACCTGATCGACGCCCGCCGGGAATGCTTTACTCCCGATATCCGCGTCAACAGTATCATTACAGACGGCGGAAAACAGCCCAACATTATTCCGGACCGGTCGGAGATCCGTCTGGAGTTTCGTGCAGATTCCAGAGGAAAACTCCAATCTCTTGACGATATGATCAAGAAATGCGCTCAGGGCGCCGCCCTTGCCCTGGATTGTGAGGTCCAGTTCACCGAGGGTTTCGAGGGATTTGACGACATGGTCCGCGTCCCCGTGTTGGAGGAAGAAGTCACCGCGCTTTTGACCGGTATAGGAGAGAACTGTATTCCTTCTCCGCCTCCAAAGGGGTCCTCGGATGTTGGGAATGTCAGCTACTGCTGTCCCACAATTCAGCCGCGTATTTCCATCTGTGATGAGCAATATGCCCCTCATACAGTAGAATTCCGGGACGCCACAGTTACCCCAAGTGCCCACAAGGCCATCGCCACAGGCGGGGAATTGATCGCATCCGTGATCTACCGAATCCTTACCGACGATGCATTCCGGACGAATGTCCATGATTCATATATAAGCAGTCGAACCAAAAAACTGAATTCTTAACCAGTCATCTCTCATAAGTGTGATGAACTCAGAGGAGGAACTATCTATGGGAAATACATTAGAGAAAAAACGGTTTAAACTCCCCCATATTTATGTCTTGTTGTTCTGTATTATCACTTGCGTTACGATTTTGACATGGATTGTCCCTGCCGGTTCTTTTGATTATGTTGTGGATGAAGTAACTGGAAACACTGTTGCCGTCCCCGACTCCTACCATGTCATTGAATCCAATCCCGTTGGGCTGTTCAAAATGTTCCAGCTCATCTACTCCGGCTACTCCGATGCGGCCAGCATTATCTTCTTCGTCTTCATCTCCTATGCCAGCGTCGGCATTGTGATTGCCAGCGGCTGCTTTAACGGCCTGGTTGCCACGCTGCTGAAGGTTTTTAAAGGCAAGTTCCGCGTAGCCATTATCCCCATTTTTATGCTCATCATCGGTCTGTGTTCCTCGACCGTTGGTCTGTTTGAGGAATGGTATCCGTTTATTCCCGTCTTTGCCGGCATTTCCATCGCCATGGGCTTTGACGCTATCGTCGGCATGGCCATTGTGTGTGTGGGTGCTGCCGTAGGCTATTCCGGCGCTATGTTCAATCCTTTTACCGTCGGCATCGCCCAGGGCATTGCAGAAGTGCCTTTGTACTCCGGGGTCGGATTCCGCTTTGCAAGCCATATGGCCATGCTGGCTGTGGCCGCCACTATGATTTGCCGGTACGCGTTAAAAGTCCAGGCCGATCCTACCAAGAGCGTCCTGTATGGCGAAACCCTCAATCTCGACTTAAACAAAGACGTTGACGTCGCCAACGCCCCCTTCGGCATCCGCGAAAAGAGTATTCTCGCTATTCTGATTGCCTCCATCGTGATCATGGTTTACGGCTGCAAGGTATACGGCTGGTACTTCCAGCAGTTGAGCGCTGTGTTCCTGATGATGGGTATTGTCTGTGGACTGATCCAGGGCTGGGGGCCCAATACCATCGCCACCAAACTGTCGGTCAGTTATGGAAACGTGGCCAGAGCCTGTATGACCATTGGCTTGTCCCGTGGCATCTTGCTGATTCTCAAATCCAGCAACCTGATTGACACCGTCGTCTATTATGTTTCCAAGCCCTTGTCCTCTTTCCCCGAGTGGCTGAGCGGCGTTTCCATGCTGATTATGCAGACCCTGCTCAACTGCTTTATCCCCTCCGGTTCCGGACAGGCTGCCACTATCATGCCCATCATGACCCCCATTGCCGATATGCTGAACGTCACCCGTGATACCGCAGTTTTGGCGTTCCAGTTTGGCGATGGCGTTTCCAACATACTGTGGCCCACCGCTGCGGTTGCTA
>DBFWXD010000180.1:0-1992 GCA_048215895.1 Eubacteriales bacterium | reverse complement strand
CCCTTTGCCTTGTCTTTGTATGCCGGCATTGTGGTTCCCTCCTTATTGTCTGTCCCGCAGCCCATAGAATTTTTCCTCGAAGTAGCGCCTGCTTACCCGTCCGGGAATGGTGAGAAAGCCTTTTTTCTTCAGCTCCTCGTTCATCTCCCGCACCAGCTTGTAGGCGTAGGGCTTGGAAATGCCCAGCTCCCTGGCGACCTCCTCTGCTCTCACAAACAGCTCCTTTTCCATGGTCAGCACCTCCTTATTTTAGTTTCGCAAATATGTTAATGTCACCATCTTCATTATACATTAACATAAGTGTTAATGTCAAGAATTTATTTCGCATTTTTGTTAAAGATTATCTTGCATCTTTCGCTTTTTTGCGCTATACTATTGGCAAAGGCGGTGGGATATTATGACAGTCGGAGACAAGATAAAGAAAATCCGCACCTTTCGAGGCATGACACAAAAGGAATTGGGGCTTGCTATCGGCTTTGAGGAAAAGGGAGCGGACAACCGGATCGCCCAGTATGAGACGAATTACCGTGTTCCGAAACGGGAACTGCTGGACAAGATGGCCGAGGCGCTGCGGGTAGACCGCCAGAACTTCTACACCATCGCCCCCGGCTCTGCCGAGGACTTCATGCGGACATTCTTCTGGCTGGACGAGGACAGCCCTGGCGCTATCCGCCTGTTCCAACTTGTCCGCAATCCGGGCAGAGCAGGGGCCGCTGATGATACCGCTGTACGGTACAATGATAGCGATGACTGGCCCGCACACCCTCCCGTGGGTATGTACTTCCAGTATGGCCTTGTGGACGAGTTCATGCGGGAATGGCTTTTTCGTCAGCAGGAGTTACACGCCGGGGAGATCACCAGGGAAGAGTATTTTGAATGGAAACTCAACTGGCCCCATACCTGCGACGATGGCCTGGAAAGCGAATATTATATCCCTTGGCGGAAAAATAAATAAGACAAGCAAAAAAACCGCCCTGCTGAATTTGTCGTTCAGCAGGGCGGTTTTGCTTGTCCTTTTGGGATTTTTCTCTTGAGAATACCGGGCGGACACAAATAGTATCAATCCAGTATCAAGAGCAGTATGGACGGGCAAAAAAGCCTGTATTCATGCGGGTTTTCGCCGTTTCGAGCGTCATTCCCACTCAATCGTTCCAGAGGGCTTCGGTGTCAGGTCATAGAGCACACGGTTGACTCCCTTGACCTCGGAGGTGATGCGGGCGGTGATCTTTTGTAGCAGGGCAAAGGGCACATCCTCTACCGTGGCAGTCATGGCGTCCACGGTATTCACCGCACGGAGGATCACAGGCCAGTCAAAGGTGCGCACGCCGTCCCGTACGCCCACGGACTTGAAATCAGGCACCACGGTGAAGTACTGCCAGACCCTTCCCTGGAGCCCGGCGGCAGCAAACTCCTCCCGTAGGATGGCGTCGGATTCCCGAACGGCCTCCAGGCGGTCACGGGTGATGGCGCCCAGACAGCGCACGCCCAGACCCGGTCCGGGGAAGGGCTGGCGGTACACCATGGAATCGGGCAGGCCCAGAGCCTTGCCACAGGCCCGGACCTCATCCTTGAAGAGCATCTTCAGAGGCTCCACCAGCTCGAATTTCAGATCCTCCGGCAGGCCGCCTACGTTGTGGTGGCTCTTGACCGCCTTGACGGTCTTGGTGCCGGACTCGATAATGTCGGGGTAGATGGTGCCCTGGGCCAGGAATTCGATGCCCTCCAGCTTACGGGCCTCCTCCTCAAACACTCGGATGAACTCCGTGCCGATGATCTTGCGTTTCTGCTCAGGATCAGCTGCGCCGGCCAGTTTATCCAGGAAGCGATCCACTGCGTCCACATAGATCAGGTTGGCGTCCATCTGATGGCGGAACACCTCCACCACCTGTTCTGGCTCGCCCTTGCGCAGCAGCCCGTGGTTGACGTGGACACAGGTGAGCTGTTTGCCGATGGCGCGAATCAAAAGGGCAGCCACTACGGAGGAGTCCACAC
>DBFWXD010000018.1:0-3327 GCA_048215895.1 Eubacteriales bacterium | reverse complement strand
TACCCGGTCGGCCCCCTTCAGGGAGGAAATGGAGTCGTTTCCGTAATTTTTGGGGGAATTGCTTTTCGCCATGGGCCTCTCCTCGCTCGTTCCAAAATCAGAAAATTACATCTTATTATATTACTCCAAACCGGCCCAAAGTGTCAAGAAAACGCGAAAGGCCGCCACGACAAACGCATGAATGATTGTCTACCACCAATTCTGTTTTCAGCTATTTTTAAGCTTCTAAAAGTTCTTCCAGATACTGAATTGGACGCATGCTAACTACGAACCTTTTCTTTCTCATCGACAACTTATGCCTTGTCATTTGTGCCGGCTTCAAAATACTTAGGCTCCATTTTCTTATGATATTCAAATTTTGTGCTGCCATTTTATCTAACGTTGTGTTTGCATCTTCCCGGAATGTTACATCCAAATGCCAGTGCATACTTTCTATACTCCAATGTCCTCTGACTGCACGACTGATCTGCTCTATATCTGCCTTTAAACTACTGATAAAATAACGATACTCTATCCTTCTCTTTCCATCCTTCTCTATCGTTTTCTTTTCCATCACGATACTGGACAGCCCTTTCCAGTTCTTTTTCTGACTTAACCATTTAATATCTTCTGTTTGATAATACTCCCTTATTTCAACCTGACCATGTGCCTTTTCCTGTGTCTTTTTGTAATTACCGCTCGCACGGATTCTTTTTTGAAACTCTTCATCCGAAAAGTATTCCTGCACATCCTCATACAGGCTGTTTTGATTTCTCTTCAATGCAAGAACATAATCTGCCCGTTTTTTCTTTATTTTTTCCGCTATTGCAGTCTGTGTTCCCATTGCATCAATCGTTACGGTCTGGCCTTTTATCTGGATCTTATCCAACAATTCTGGAATCACTACGATTTCATTGCTTTTTTCTTCAACAGCTTTTTGTCCAAGACAAAAACCATCCTCTTTACTCCACGCGGATACAATGTGAGCTGCCTTTCCAGCTCCCCTTTTATTGGAACGCATGGTTTTTCCATCAATACAGATGATTTTTTTCAGCAGCTCTCCATCATCCTGATTTAATCGGTCCTGCCATTTTCCATAGAGTTGTTGTAAGATTTCTGGTGATATCATCCCCATAACACGTCTGATCGTATCATGGGATGGAATCCCGTTCTTTAACTCGATATACTTACGAAGATAGTCCTGATAATTTTCCGCAAACAATGCCATTTCTACCCAGTCATCCGCATTCGCTAACGTTGCGAACAACACAATAACAAGAATATCTTTTAATGTGTGACGAATTTTTCTTTGCTGGCGATCATCTTCTATGTATTCCAGCCAATCTAATAATTCCTGCATATACCAACGCCCCTTTTCTTTTAATTTTACCAGAAAAGGGGCATGTTCACAATTTATTTACTCATGCGTTTTTCGTGCCCTGGTTCTTGCCTTGTGATAGAATATTCCGGGTATTGTATCATGCTTTACATTCTTTTTTCCCCTGCACTGCCATACTTTTGGAAAACAAATGAACGATCGAGGAGGCATTCCCATGAAGGAATATCCCGTGCAGCGCGCCGCGGTGCTCAAGCCGAAGCCCGATCCCGACACGCTGGTCTTCGGCAAGACCTTTACCGACCATATGTTTATCATGGACTACACCGCCGGCCAGGGCTGGCACAACGGGCGCATCGTGCCCTACGGCCCCCTCGCCCTGGAGCCCTCCGCCATGGTGCTCCACTATGCCCAGGAGGTCTTTGAGGGCCTGAAGGCCTACCGCGGCCCCGATGGCGGGGTGCAGCTCTTCCGCCCCATGGAGAACGTCCGGCGCATCAACTCCTCCTGTGAGCGCATGTGCATCCCCCCCCTGCCGGAGGAGGACGCCCTGGCCGCCATTGAGCAGCTGGTGCGCCTGGAGGCCGGCTGGGTGCCCTCCAAGCCGGGCACCTCCCTGTATATCCGCCCCTTCATCATCGCCACCACTCCCTCCCTGGGCGTGCACGCCGCCCACGACTACCTGTTCTGCATCATCACCTGCCCGGTGGGCGCCTATTATGCCGAGGGGATCAATCCGGTGAAGATCTATGTGGAGAACGAGGACGTCCGCGCCGTCAAGGGCGGCACCGGCTACACCAAGTGCGGCGGCAACTACGCCGCCTCCATCCGCGCCGGGGAGCGGGCGGAGCAGAACGGCTACGCCCAGGTGCTCTGGCTGGACGGCGTTCACCGGAAGTATATTGAGGAAGTGGGCTCCATGAACGTCATGTTCCAGGTGGGCGATACCGTGCTCACCCCGGAGCTCACCGGCTCGGTTCTGCCCGGCATCACCCGCAAGTCCTGCCTGGAGCTGCTGAAGTCCTGGGGGCTGAAGGTGGAGGAGCGGCTGATCACCGCCCAGGAACTCTTTGACGCCGGGGCCGACGGCACGCTGAAAGAGGCCTGGGGCACTGGCACCGCCGCCGTCATCTCCCCCATCGGCGAGATGGGCTGGGAGGACCAGCACGTGGTGGTCAACGGCGGCAAGATCGGCCCCCTGGCCCAGCGCCTGTATGACACCCTCACCGGCATCCAGTGGGGTACCCGGCCCGATCCCTTCGGCTGGGTGGTCAAGCTCTGATTTTGCGCTTTTTCCCTTTCCATATAATTTCCATTCTGAAACGCCGTGCGGGGCCGCCTCATGAGAGGCGGCCCCGCACGGTTTAACCTCCGGTTTTCTTTTCCCGGCCAAAACCTGAACACCGCGCCCTTGCCCTCCGCTCCGCCGTCTGCTAGGATAGAACCGCAGGGGCGGCCCACCCGCTCTCGCGCAGCAAGGAGGCGTCTGTATGAAATTGAACGAAACGATCCGCCGCCTGCGGCGGGCAAAGGGGCTGACCCAGGAGCAGGTGGCCCAGGCCCTGGGGGTAAGCGGCCCGGCGGTAAACAAGTGGGAGCGGGGCGCATGCTGCCCCGATCTCGCCCTGCTGGCCCCGCTGGCCCGCCTGCTGGACACCGATCTGAACACTCTGCTCTCCTTCCGGGAGGAGTTGACCGGTGCAGAGATCGCCGCGTTTACAGAGGAGCTTTACACCCTGGCCCAGAGCAGGGGCATCGATGCGGCCTTTCTGCGGGCGGAGGAGCTGCTCCACCGGTGGCCCGGGTGCGACCGCCTGACCATCTCTCTGGCCATGACGCTGAACGGCCTGTTCTTCACCCTGGGCGTGGCCGAGCCGGAGCCCTACGAGCGCCGTCTGGAGCCTCTGTACCGCGCTCTGGCCGACAGCGAGGAGCCGGATATCCGGGACCAGGCCCTCCACCTGCTCATCGGCAGACACATGAGGCGGGAGGAGTACGCCGCGGCGGAGGAG
>DBFWXD010000179.1:0-5842 GCA_048215895.1 Eubacteriales bacterium | reverse complement strand
ACCAGTAGCCTTCCAGAGGGCAGCCTGCAATGACCGCCCCCTCCCGGAGCATGGCAGGAAAGAGGTCCTTGCCGAAGTCCCAGGGTTTTCTCTCCGGAATCCGGTTCAGAACCTCCGGCGAGAGAAGATAGATCCCGGTGTTGATCTGGTCGGTGACCACCTGGCCCCAGCCGGGCTTTTCCACAAACCGCTCCACCATGCCGTCCTGCCCGGTGACCACCAGGCCATATTCCAGGGGCGTCTCATGCCGGTAGAGCACCAGCGTGGCTTTTGCCCCCTTCTTTCGGTGGACCTCCACCGCTCGGGACAGCTCCAGATTGCACACGCAGTCCCCTCCGATGACCAAAAAGTCCTCCTTTCCCAGATATTCCGCGCAGTTTTTTACGCTTCCCGCCGTTCCCAGAGGCTTTTCTTCCACAAAATAAGTTAGCTGCACTCCCAGCTGTTCTCCGCTTCCAAAGTAGTCCATCACCACCTGGGGCTGATAGCAGAGGGTTACGCAGATCTCCCGGATTCCCTGCTCCCGCAGCATACGAATGATATGTTCCATCACCGGTCTGCCAAACAGCGGGGTCATGGGCTTGGGCCGCCCCAGAGACAGGGGCCGCAGCCGCGTTCCCTCTCCGCCGGCCATAATCACTGCCTTCACGCCGATGTCCGTCCTTTCTGATTTTTCCATAGTATGACACCGGGCGCGCCCCTTCATTCCCTCCCCGGCGCTTGTTGTGGAAGGCAAATTATGATATACTTTTTCAAACACTTGGATCAAATACCGGCAGCAGTAGGAGGAATCGGTATGGACATTCGTCCCGGACGCTACCGCCACTTCAAGGGCGGAGAATATGAGGTGCTGTTTACCGCGCTCCACTCGGAGACCCGGGAGCCCATGGTGGTCTACCGGACATTGTACGGCGAGGGCGGCCTCTGGGTACGCCCGGCGAGCATGTGGAGCGAGCATGTGGACCGGGACGGCTATTCCGGCCCCCGGTTTGTGCCGGTGGAGGAGAAGGTATGAACATTCAGATTTTCGGAAAGAGCAAATGCTTTGACACCAAAAAGGCCGAGCGCTGGTTCAAGGAGCGCCGGATCAAGTTTCAGGCCGTGGACGTGAAAAAATACGGCATGAGCCTGGGGGAGCTCACCAGCGTGAAAAACGCGGTGGGGCTGGACAACATGATCGACCCCGCGCACCCCGATGCCGTCCTGCTCTCCTACCTGGCCGGGGACCCGGCCAAGCTGGAAAAGCTCTATGAGGACCCCACCCTTCTGCGCACCCCCATTGTCCGCAACGGCAAACAGGCCACGGTGGGCTACTGCCCGGAGGTATGGGCGGACTGGAAGTAAAAGTACAGTTTATTGGACTGCTCCTTTGATATCCTAAGGAAAATGGGAAAAGGAGGAAGGTTTTATGGCGAAAAGTCCCAATCAAAAGACCAAGCTGCTCCACCTGGCCCGTATGCTTCTTCGGCAGACCGACGAGGATCACCCCCTCACCGTGGCCCAGATCATTGAGGCTCTGGCCCGGGAGGACATCAAGGCCGAACGGCAGAGTATCTATGACGACCTGGAGGCTCTGCGGCTGTTTGGGCTGGACGTACAGTGCCGGAAGGGGAAGACGCCGGGCTGGTTCATCGGCAGCCGGGAATTTGAGCTTCCCGAGCTCAAGCTCCTCATGGACGCGGTCCAGTCCTCCCGGTTTATCACCCAGAAAAAGAGCGACGCCCTTATCCGCAAGCTGGAATCCCTGGCCAGCCTCCACCAGGCGGGCCAGCTCCAGCGGCAGGTCTACGTCTCCGGGCGGATCAAGGTGATGAACGAGAGCATCTATTATAATGTAGACAAGCTCCACACCGCCATCGCCGCCCAGAAGGCCATCACCTTTAAATACTTCGATTACGACATCGCCCGGCAGAAGGTCTTCCGCCGGGAGGGCAAGCGCTATGTGGTCTCCCCCTATGGGCTCATCTGGAACAACGAAAATTACTATCTGGTGGCCTTTGATCACGCCAACCGGGATATGCGCCACTACCGGGTGGACAAGATGACCGAAATTGCCGTCACCTGTCTCAGCCGGGAGGGCAAGGAGCAATATCCCGACTTTCAGCTGGCCCAGTACGGGCAGAAGCACTTCGGCATGTACAGCGGGCCGGAGTGGAAGGTCACCCTCCGGGGCCGCCGGGACAAGGCGGGCCTGGTGTGGGACCGGTTTGGCCAGGACGTCATCTTGGTGCCCGACGGGGAGGACCACTTCACCGTCACCCTCCCCGTGGTCATCAGCCCCCAATTTTTCGGCTGGCTCATGGGGCTGGACGGCAGTCTCACCCTCACCGCCCCCAAGGAGGCCGTTCAGGCCTACCGGCAAAAGCTCTCCGCCGCCCTGGAGCTTCTTCCCTGACCTGCACGCCCATTTTGGACTCTTTCCGAAATGGGCGTCTTTTTTTGCCGTTTCCAGGAAAAAACGGTTGAGTTTGGTTCCCATAACGTGTTATACTGGGTAAGCACCATATGACCATCCGAACAAGAAAGGACTCTCGCCATGAAATTACCCTCCCGAGGGCTGCGTGCCCTTCTGGCCGGCGTTCTGTCGGCCGCTCTGATCCTAACTACCCCAATGGCTCTGGCCGCCGGAATGCCCTATGAGGACGTGGCGGAGGGAGCCTGGTATGAAGATGCCGTGGAATACTGCTGGAGCCACGAAATTATGGACGGCGTATCCTCCACCTCCTTCGCCCCCAGCGAACTGATGACCCGGGGCGTGCTGGCCGAGGCCCTCTATCGCCTGGCCGGCGAGCCTGTGGTTACCCTGGAGGGGAAAGACTACGACAGCGGCTCCCAGAATGCAGACGAAGAGGAAGCCGTCGCCCAGTATCCCTTCTCCGATGTCGATCCCGACCACCCCTATGCCGACGCCATCCTCTGGGCCTATCAGGAGGGGATCATCGGCGGCTACGACGACGGAACCTTCGGCCCCGACACCCCCATTACCCGGGAGCAGATTGCCGCCATCTTCTGGCAGGCTCAGGGAAAAAAGCTCTCCCAGGCAGCCGCCCCCTTCACCGACCTGAAGCAGGTCTCCCGCTGGGCCATCAACGCCGTGGAATGGGTTTGGTACGTGGGTCTGATGAACGGCAAGGAGGACGGCTCCTTTGATTACGCCGGCTACACCACCCGGGCGGAGGGCGCCGCCATCCTGCGCACCTACGACCAGCTGTTTATCAGCATTCCCGACCCCGATCCCGAAACCAGCCCCATCGCCCCCAACACCTATGACAACAGCGCCTTTGTCTCCAACGGCCGATACCTCACCTATCGCGGGGACGCCTCCAGCTTTATCGGCGTGGACGTTTCCTCCCACCAGAAGCAGATCGACTGGGCCCAGGTGGCCGCTTCCGGTGTGGACTTTGCCATGATTCGGGCGGGCTACCGGGGCTACTACAACCCCACCCTCAACAAGGATGCCTATTTTGACTACAACATTCAGCAGGCTCTGGACAACGGCCTGGAGGTGGGCGTCTACTTCTTCTCCCAGGCTGTCACCGTGGAGGAGGCCCAGGAGGAGGCCTATCTGCTCCTGGAGTGGATTAAGGACTATGACATCACCTACCCCGTGGTCTTTGACTGGGAGAGCGTCAACGATGAGGACTCCCGCACCAAGGACACCGACGGGGAGACCGTGACCAAGTGCGCCCTGGCCTTCTGTAAGATCATCGAAGACGCCGGCTATCTGCCCATGACCTATGGCAGCCCCTCCAAGGTCTACGCCGACGGCATCCAGCTGGAATATCTGCAGGACTACCCCTTCTGGCTGGCTCACTACACCAAGGACTGGGAGCCCACCAGCTTCCGCTACCACTATGACATGTGGCAGTACTCCAGCACCGGCTCCGTGCCGGGCATTGAGGGAAATGTGGATCTGGACCTGTGCCTGACCGACTTTTCCCAGTGGGACCGATAAACCATTTCATACATCTTCCGCCCCGTCTCCGGCTTATGCCGGGGGCGGGGTTTTTGATTGGGTTCTTGACAAATTTTGTACTTGGGTTATAATAGGCCCTGTGACTGTCATGACACCTGTACAGTCCGTTTATTTTGTGTGGTAAAGGTGATTCCATGAAAGAGTTTTTAAAGCGGAAAAATATCGAATTTTCCGCCAAACGCTACGGCATTGACGCCCTTGGGGCCATGGCACAGGGTCTGTTCTGTTCCCTGCTCATCGGCACCATCATCAGTACTCTCGGCCAGCAGCTGGCCATCCAGTACCTCATTGACATCGGCAATTACGCCAAGTCCGTCTCCGGTCCCGCCATGGCCGTGGCCATCGGCTACGCCCTGAAGGCCGACCCCATGGTTCTCTTCTCCCTGGCCGCGGTGGGCTGGGCCGCCAACGCCGAGGGCGGTGCAGGCGGGCCGCTGGCCGTGCTCATCATCGCCATCATCGCCGCCGAGTGCGGCAAGGCCGTGTCCAAGGAGACCAAGATCGACATTCTGGTCACTCCCGGTGTCACCATTCTTGTGGGTGTGGCTCTGGCCAAGGTCATTGCCCCTCCCATTGGGGCGGGGGCCTCTGCTTTCGGCAACATGATCGATCAGGCCACCAGACTCCAGCCCTTCTGGATGGGCATCGCCGTGTCCGTACTGGTGGGCATCGCCCTCACCCTGCCCATCTCCTCCGCCGCCATCTGCTCGGTGCTGAAGCTCACCGGCCTGGCGGGAGGCGCCGCCGTGGCTGGGTGCTGCGCCCAGATGGTGGGCTTTGCGGTGATGTCCTTCCGGGAAAACCGCTGGGGCGGACTGGTGAGTCAGGGCCTTGGCACCTCCATGCTCCAGATGCCCAACATCGTCCGTAATCCCCGGATCTGGATTCCCGCCACCCTGGCCTCCGCCATCACCGGTCCCATCGCCACCTGCGTCTTTGGCCTTCAGATGAACGGGGCCGCTATCAACTCCGGCATGGGCACCTGCGGCCTGTGCGGCCCCATCGGCGTATGGACCGGGTGGCTCGCCCCCAGCGAGGACGCCCTGGCCAAGGGGGCTGTGGCCATCACCCCCACGGGGTTTGACTGGCTGGGTATGCTGCTCATCTGCTTTGTCCTGCCCGCCCTGCTGTCCTGGATCTTCTGCGAAATTTGCCGGAAGCTGGGCTGGATCAAAGAGGGCGACCTGCTCCTGCCCCAATAACAAACAACAAAGCCCCCGGATGACGCGTCATCCGGGGGCTTTGGTATCAATTGGCACAAAATCAACTGTGCCGGTTCGTTAGCTCAGGCCCAACCATTTACAAAGGGGCTCTGCAATCATAGAACAGAAAATGGGGTTAAAAATGTCCAATACCAGCAGTCCGAAGGGGGGATACACAACCCAGCCGACCTTGGAAAAGCCGAATTCCTTCATCACCGCTTTTTCATTGGCCATGGTATTGGGCCCGTTGCCCAGACCCATACCGATATGGCCCGCGGCAATCACCGCTGCATCATAATTGCTTCCGCAGGTCTTAAAGGTCACAACATACGCCCACAGGCAGGTCATAAGCACCTGTGCCACAAAAATGATTACAAAGGGGCCAAAGGCATCCGCCAGCTTGGTAACGTCAATGGACATCATGGTCATACCCAGGAAAATTTCCAGGCAAATATCGCCAAAGGCGTCCAGCTCCTGGGCCCGCACCTCCACATGTATGGCGTCCAGAATGTTGCGGACGATGACGCCGCCGATCATACAGCCAATGAAATAGGGGAATTCAATGTAGGGCACATACCCGGCCAGAATGGCAATATAGGAGCCGAGGCCGGCGGAAATAATAATGAGGCACACACTGCCCAGCAAGCTCTTGCCGTTCAGAGGA
>DBFWXD010000178.1:0-1870 GCA_048215895.1 Eubacteriales bacterium | reverse complement strand
GGGGCGTCAGCTTTTTGGCGCGCTCATAGCACTCCTTGGCCGTGGCCAGGGAGTGGTTCCCGTCTCCCACGGCAAAGAGCAGCACCGGCAGCTTCTCCTTCAAGCCATAGCGCGTCTGGAAGGCGTCGGGATCGGCCAGGGCCTCCAGGGCGGCAAAGACCTGTTCCTGTTCCTGCTCCCCCAGCTTCCAGCCCTTCATGTGGCCGCCCCGCTCCATCAGTTCAAAGTCGTAGACCGGCTCCATCGATTCGGTTTTGCCGCTGAGCGGCTCGATCACCGTCTTGCCGGGATCGTCCGCCAGGAGCATCACATGGGGCAGCTCGATGGGGGCGTTCTTCCGCACCGCCACCCGGGGCGGAATACGGGAGAGGACCGTGCCCTCGGTGGCCCGGATGGGCGCGCCGGAGCCGGGCTCGTAGTCATACTGCTCCAAATCCACCATGCCGATCAGCCCTCGGCGGGTTTTGCCGCAGTCCAGGGTGCGCTCCACATAGAAGAGGCTGTTGGGATACTCCTTGAACCGGCCCTCCCGGAGGTAGCGGGTCATGGTGGTGTTGATCTCCATGATGTCGGTCTCCACGTTTGGGCCCTCCAGGCAGCTCTCGGGGAGAATGAGGCGCAGGGCCGAGGGTGCACGGCCCACCCGCTCCTCTACCCGCTGCCAATATTCGGGCTGGGAGGTATATTGATCGCAGGCCACCACGCTCCACAGGCTCAGATCACAGTTCTGAGGCAGGAGAATATTGGCGCTCTGAAAAGGAAAATTATTCTTCATATTCATCCTTCTTTTTGTTCAGGAGCTTATCCAGCTTTTCTTCGATCTCCTTCTGCTGCTTCCAGACCATCCGCAGCCCGGAGAGCACCAGGCCCGTAAGTACCGCGTCCAGCAGCAGCTGGTCCTCCCGGCTCTGTCCGATCACCAGGGAAAAAACCACATAGAGCACAACGGCGAACAGGGCCGCCCAAGCGGCAAATTTCAGCCCCTTATTCATGGCCGTCGCCCTCGCCGCGTCTTTGCAGCTTGTCGATCTTTTCCTCCAGATCCCCAAGCTTCGTCACAATGGTAGCCAGCGCGGCCAGAACCGCAGCCACAAGCAAAAGTCCAAGAACATACATCACGGTTGTACCGCCAAGGCAGCTGCCGAGAAAAATTCCCACAAGCAGAACTACTACAAACAGGAGCCAGTAAACGAAAAACATACGTCTCCCTCCCAACCGTCCGTTCCGATGGTCTCTTTGTTACAGGGCCTTCTCGATGGCGTGGAGCAGATCGTCAAACTCCTCAAAGGCGGGAAGCTCCGGGTGGTCGGCCTTGATGGCCTGGGTGCTCTTGAAGAGGAAGCCCGCCTTGCTGGCCTGGATCATGCCCAGGTCGTTGAAGCTGTCACCGGCGGCGATGGTGTCAAAGCCGCAGGACTGCAGGGCCTTCACCGTGGTGAGCTTAGACTTCTCGCAGCGCATCTTATAGCCGGTGATCTCCCCGTTCTCCCCCACCTCCAGGGTGTTGCAGAAGATGGTGGGCCAGCCCAGCTTCTCCATAAGGGGCTTGGCAAACTGCTCGAAGGTGTCGCTGAGGATGATGACCTGAGTCTCGCTTCTCAGCTTGTCCAGGAACTCCTTGGCTCCGGGCAGGGGGTCAATGGTGGCGATGGTGGCCTGAATTTCCTTAAGGCCCAGGCCGTGCTCCTTCAAAATGCCCAGGCGCCAGGTCATGAGCTTGTCGTAGTCGGGCTCGTCCCGGGTGGTACGCTTCAGCTCGGGAATCCCGCTGGCCTCGGCAAAGGCGATCCAGATCTCGGGGACCAGGACCCCCTCCATATCCAAACAGACAACATTCATCGTAAATGCTCCTTTTTCAATCCTCAGCCTT
>DBFWXD010000177.1:0-5141 GCA_048215895.1 Eubacteriales bacterium | reverse complement strand
CGGGAGATTTTGCGAGACGATTGTACCACACAGACGGGGAAAAAGCCAGCTGGGATTTTTCGGACTATATGGAGATAAAAATGGGGGACAGGGAAAATAATTCCCCGAAAGCCTTGACAAACAGACCTGAAAATCGCTACAATTTTAGTAGTATGGACCCCTATGGGAAGCCTTGGAAATATGGAATGAGGAGTGTGTATCATGCGGATTTATGTGACCGAAGATTACAATGCCATGAGCCACCGGGTGGCCAGCATTTTGGCGGCCCAGGTAATGTTGAAACCCGATTGCGTGCTGGGTCTGGCCACTGGTTCCACCCCCGTGGGTGCCTATAAGCAGCTGGTGGAGTGGTATAAGAAGGGCGATTTGGACTTTGCCCAGGTCCGCTCCATCAATCTGGATGAGTATGTGGGCCTGGCTCCCACCCACGACCAGAGCTACCGCTATTTTATGCAGTCCAATCTCTTTGACCATGTGAATATTGTGCCCGACAACACCAATGTGCCCAATGGCCTGGCTGAGAACGCCGCCGAGGAGTGCCGCCGTTATAACGAGGTCATCCACACTCTGGGCCCTATTGATCTGCAGCTGCTGGGCATGGGCCACAACGGCCACATCGGCTTTAACGAGCCCGCGGATGCTTTCGAGCTGGAGACCCATGTGGTGGACCTGACCGACACCACCATCCAGGCCAACGCCCGCTTCTTTGCTTCCGCCGATGAGGTGCCCCGTCAGGCTATGACCATGGGCATTCAGACCATTATGCAGGCTAAGAAGGTGCTGGTAGCCGTCAGCGGCAAGGACAAGGCCGAGATCGTGAAGAAGGCCTTCACCGGTCCCGTTACCCCCAATGTGCCTGCCTCCATTCTCCAGATGCACCCCGATGTGATTCTGGTGGGTGATAAGGCCGCTCTCAGCCTGCTGTAAGTGTAAAGAAATCCCGAGGGCCGCGGTCAGGTGACCGCGGCCCTTTTCATGAGGAGGAAGCGCCATGGAGCTCTATTTTGCCCCGATGGAGGGAGTGACCGGCCCACAATTCCGGCGGGCCCACCATAAATATTTTTCCGGGGTGGACCAATACTACCTTCCCTTCATCAGCCCCACCCGGGACCATGTCTTTACCCCCAGAGAACTGCGGAACGTGGGCCCACAGGCCAATGAGGGGATTCCGGTGGTGCCCCAACTGCTCACCAAAAGTGGGGAGGATTTTATCTGGGCGGCAAAAGAGCTGGGAAAGATGGGGTATCGGGAAGTAAACCTGAACCTGGGCTGTCCCTCAGGCACTGTGGTGGCCAAGGGGAAGGGAGCCGGGATGCTGGCCGATCCCAATGCCCTGAACGAATTTTTGGAGACAATCTTTTCCGCCGACCTGGGAGGCGTGGCGATTTCCGTAAAGACCCGCCTGGGACTGGAGTCACCGGAAGAGTTTCCGGCTCTGGCCGAGGTCTTTGCCCGCTATCCCATTTCCCTTCTGATCCTCCACCCCCGGGTGCGGGAGGACTACTATAAGGTGGCGGTGCGGAAAGAGGAGTTTGAAAAAGCCCTGCCCCAAATCCACTGCCCCCTGTGCTATAACGGCGCTCTGGTGAACGCCGAAGATTGTGCCCGGACGGCGGAGGCCTTTCCCATGCTGAAGGGACTGATGATGGGACAGGGGCTCATTGCCGATCCCGCCCTGGCCCGAAAAGTGCGGGGCGGCCAGACTGCGGGACGGGAAGAGCTGAGAGCATTTCACGACGAGCTCTACCAGGGGTATCTCCGGGACTTTTCCAGCGAAAAAAATACCGTTTTCCACATGAAGGAGCTGTGGAGCTACTTTTTCCGCCTCTTTGAAGGGGGAGAAAAGCTCTTTAAACAGATCAAAAAAGCCCAAAACGGGCGCAGCTATGAAAGCGCTGTGGATCATATTTTCCGTACCCTGCCCCTGCGCACGGACGCGGATTGGGAAACCTAACCGAGAAAACAGAGGAGGACGCCCTTTGGGCGTCCTCCTTTATTGCTGCGGTTTGTTTTGTTATGAGAGTCAATCCGGAAGCTGCGGACCGGTTCAGGGAGCAATCTCATCGATGACCACAGCATCGTCCTGCGCAAAGGCGGAGGCGCTGTAATAGCGAATGATCGTACCGTCTTCCTGCTTCTCAAAGCTGAAGTGCTTCATGAAGTCCCACAGGATGGGCATCTCATAGGGGCTGCAGTTGTGAGAGCGAAGAGTGGTGAAGCCGTACTGGACCGTGGAGATGCCGTCGCTGTTCTCCCAGGTGTACACATTGATCCGGCCGTCCTCATAGGAGGCATCGGAGTCTTCGGCGGTGCCCAGGTCGGTGTCTGCCACACCGTTGACCTTAAACAGGTAGTTGAAGAATTCCTGGGTAGTTTCGCTGTTCCAAAGGTCGGGCATCAGGTTGCCCAGGTCTGCCTGTCCCACGATCAGGAAGTCGGGGACGGACTTGCCGGTGCCGACGGGCAGGCCGGAGTCATCGCTGGGCGCGGTAATGCCGGAGGTGGAGCCGGCGGCCGCATAGAACTCGGGATTGGTCATCACAAAGCCCTGGGTGGCCATGGAGCCGGCGGACTGGCCGGAGCCGTAAATGCGGGTGAAGTCCAGGTCGGCGTAGGTTCCGTCCACTTGCTCTTTCAGAATGGTGATCAGGGACTGATAGAAGAGGTCAGAGTCGGCGTGAGATACGCTGCTGGGGCTGACACTGTAAGTCTCGCACACAAAGGCCAGTACCACGCCTTCCTTCTCGGCAACCTGCCACCACAGGGTGGAATCCATAAAGATGGAGTCAGTCTGGGAGTTGCCGGGATAGATGATCAGGATGGGCAGCTCTTTCCCTTCAAAGCCCTCGGGGATGTACATGATGTACTCACGAGGATCCCGCTTGCCGTCGTCGTTGTTGTCGCTGAAGGCAATCACGCCCACCTGGACGGTGCCGTGACCGGGGATGGCGGTATCTGCCTGAGCCAGAATCTGGGTGCCGTCGCTGAGAGTCTTGCGGACCTGGCCGTCCTTGGCGGTCTGCTGGGCCTCCACACGAGCGGCGGTGTAGTCCAGACGATAGGTCAGCGCGTTGCTGTAAGCAAAGGTGTTGTCATAACGGGTGTAGGTGGACAGAAACGCATACAGATCCTCGGCGGAGGGAGCATTTGTCGTCACTTTTACCTGAGAGATACCGTACTGGGCACTTTCAGGCAGCTGGGAGTTGGCAAAATCAGTCTGAATGGCGTTGGAATCTTTGGACTGGTAATATACACCGTTTACAGCGGTATTCACGCAGTCGTTTGCGGCCTTCCAATAGTTCACGCTGCCCGCGTCAGCGGTACCGGCAAACCAAGTGGGGACGGGCACATCGGCTTTGGAGATCTGCTCCATATTGCAGGCTTCCAGAGCGGCCAGGAACTCCTCGTTGGTTTCAAAGCACTGGCCATATCCGCTGGTGTTTTCACCCGTATACAGGACGGAACCGGCAGCGTTCAGAGCCTCAGCCCCGGCGCTGGTTCCATTCACATAGGCCTGGCTGATGACGAAAATGGGATTTTCCGCAGCCCACATTTCCAGAGCGGCGGCACCCTCGCCATAACCGACCAGGTAGAACTCGCCGAAGGTGGAAAAGACGTTTTGGCCGTGGGCATTGTTGCCGCTCTTCAGGAAGGCCACAGCGGCATTCACATAATCGGCCTCTTCCTCAGCAGAGCCCCAGCCGTTGGCACCGGGCTCCAGGACGAACAGGGCCTCGCCCTTTTCGTTCATCAAGTCGATCCACCCCTCCTCTTCCAGGAACTGACGGGTGTTGACGCCATCGGGTACAGCCACCACCGTGAAATAGCTGCGGATGGAGGCCTCTTCGGAGATGTAAACGGTCACCTGGCGGTCGCCCTCAATGCTCTTGGTGTACCAGCCGGTGAGGGGGAGCTGGGCTGCCTGGCTGTAATCATAGGGCAGATTGGTGATGCTGTCAAAATCAGTCATAGCCGTGTTTGCTCCGGCCACTTTCGTGGTTCCATCCCAGCTGACCGTATAGCCAAAGGTCTGGGCCAGGTCATAGAAGGGAACATAGATCTCGCCGTCTACCAGCTGGGGAGCGGTGTCGCCAACGGCGGTGCCCACAGTGTAGGTCTTGGAGTTCCCGTTGCCGGTAAAGGTAATGCTGTTGCCGGATTTGGAGTAGGTCAGCCCCATGGAGTCGGCAATGTTAGCAGGAACCATGGTGCGCCAATCTGAGTTGACATAGGCGGGAACAGCAGTGTCTGCCCCGTTGACGGAGACCTTGACGGGGGAATCAGCCGACGCGGGAATGACCATACTTGCGGTCAAAGCGGCGGTCAGACACAATGCGGAGAACCTGCGGTGAGATTTCATACATTTCATCCATCCCTTCATAATCACATAAGGAAACTGTTATTTTGCATAAAATAGTTCCCTTGCAATGTAATAATTATATGAATTATGGAAAAGTGTGTCCAATTCAAAAAAACGATGAACTAATGCACTAAAATAATATATTTCAGAAATTGCAAAAAAACGTCAGACTATGGTGGAATACCATAGTCTGACGCGTTTCATATGGTTGACTTTTTCACAAGAGAATCCAAAGTGAAACCAAAATGCTCAAAGATTCAGCAGCTTTTGCGCGTTGCCGCCCAGAATGGCCTCCAGCTCCCAGGGCTTAAGAGGCAGGGCACGCAGGCGCTTGAGGGCCTCCGCCTGGTCGTCCCAGGGGCTGTCTGTTCCGAACAGGACCCGATGTGCTCCAAACTTGCGCACCATGCGCATAAACTGTTCTTCCGGCATCAGAGGCAGCTGCTCCGGGGCGTAAAAACCGTCGTCCAGGGGAGCAATAGAGCCAAGGGCGTAGGAGGTGTCGATGGACACCTGAGTTTCCCAGAGAAGCTCCTCCACCTGATCCCACTGCCGCCAGCCGCCCATATGGGCCAGCACCAGCTTGACCGGTCCCACCTGGCGGATGGCCCGGAGAACCATGGCGGGGGAGCAGTTGTCTTTTCCGGGGAAGCCAATATCCAGGCCTGCGTGGGAAATCACAATCAGCCCCAGTTCTCCGCAGCGGTCCAGGATCCGCAGGTAGCGGGGGGCGTCAAAGTCCATCCCCTGGTATTCCGGATGGAGTTTGATTCCTTTCAGG
>DBFWXD010000176.1:0-10634 GCA_048215895.1 Eubacteriales bacterium | reverse complement strand
TGCCTCAGCCGTGCTCCACAAGCCGGGCCATCACCTGCTGGTAGGCATCTTCCACGCCGCCCAGATCCCGGCGGAAGCGGTCCTTATCCAGCTTTTCGTGGGTTTTGGCGTCCCAGAGACGGCAGGTATCGGGGCTGATCTCGTCGGCCAGCACCACGGTGCCGTCGGCCAGGCGGCCAAATTCCAGCTTGAAATCCACCAGAATGACGCCGCACTCCGCCCACAGGCTCTTCAAAAAGTCGTTGACGGCAAAGGAGTAGCGGCGGATGGTGTCCAGCTCCTCGGGGGTGGCCAGCTTCAGGGCGATGGCGTGGGAGCTGTTAATGAGAGGATCACCCAGGGCGTCGTTTTTGTAGGAGAACTCCAGGGTGGGCTGATCAAAGACCACGCCCTCCTCCACGCCGTAGCGCTTGGAGAAGGAACCGGCGGCGATGTTGCGCACAATGACCTCCAGGGGAATGATGGACACCCGCTTGACCAGGGTTTCCCGGGAGCTGAGCTCCCGAATCAGATGGGTGGGCACGCCAACCTGCTCCAGACGCCCCATGAGCAGATTGGTCATCTGGTTATTGATCACGCCCTTGCCGCCGATGGTCCCCTTTTTCAGACCGTTAAAGGCGGTGGCATCGTCCTTGTAGGAGACGATGAGCTGCTGAGGATCGTCGGTTTCATAGACCTTTTTGGCTTTTCCTTCGTATAAAAGTTTGTTTTCTCCCATGTTGATAACTCCTTCCTTATACGCCGCTGGCACCGTAGTTGGCCAGCACCCGGGCAGAGGGATCGTTGACGTCACAGCCGGCCCAGCTCTTGTTGGGCATCCAGAAGTCTGTGACCATCTGGCTCTGACCGGGGTAGTAATGTTCAAAAATCTCCCGATAGAGAAGAGATTCCTTGGTAAAGGGCTGGGCGTGGGTGTACTTGCCGCGCAGGGCTTCAAATTCCGCGTCGGTGTAACGGGCTTCGGCGTACTCCTTCAAATCGTCCACCAGAGAGTGGCCCACTGCGTCGGAGAAGGCGGCCTTTTCCCGCCACAAAATGGCCTCGGGCAGGTAGTCCCCCTCAAAGGCCCGGCGCAGGAGATATTTGCCCTTGTCGTAGGTGTTGACCTTCAAAGCCGGGTCCAGAGACATGACGTAGCGCACAAACTCCAGATCACCAAAGGGCACCCGCGCCTCCAGCGAGTTGACCGAAATGCACCGGTCGGCTCGAAGCACATCGTACATGTGCAGCTCCCACACCCGCTTCTCCGCCTCCTGCTGAAATGCCTCCGGAGAGGGGGCAAAGTCGGTATATTTATAACCAAAGAGCTCATCGGAGATTTCACCCGTGAGCAGCACACGGAGGTCGCTCTGCTCGTGAATGGCCTTGCAGAGCAGATACATGCCCATGCTGGCCCGGATGGTGGTGATGTCGTAGGTGCCCAGCACCTCGATCACCGTCTCCAGGGCGGAAAGCACATCCTCCCGGGTGATAATGACCTCGTGGTGACAGCTGCCCAGATAGTCGGCCACCTGGCGGGCGTATTTCAGGTCAATGGCATCCACATCCATGCCGATGGCGTAGGTCTGGATGGGCGCGGCGCTTTTCCGGGCGGCAATGGCACACACCAGGGAGGAATCCAGGCCGCCGGAGAGCAGGAAGCCTACCTTCGCATCGGCCACCAGCCGCTTTTCCACCCCGGCAATAAGCTTTTCCCGGATGTTCCGGCAGGCGGTGTCCAGGTCGTCATGGCACACCTGCGAGACCTTGGACATGTCCCGGTAGCAGGTGAAGGTTCCGTCCTTGTAGTAGTGCCCCGGGGGGAAGGGCATGATTTCTCCCACCAGACCCAGCAGGTTTTTGGGCTCGCTGGCAAATACAATGGTTCCCCGGGTATCATAGCCATAATAGAGCGGACGGATTCCGATGGGGTCCCGGGCGGCGATAAATTCATCCGTCTGGGCGTCGTAGAGGATACAGGCAAACTCCGCATCCAGCATGGCGAACATGTCTACCCCATATTTCTGATACAGGGGCAGAAGAATTTCACAGTCAGAGTCGCTCTGGAAGGAATACTGGTTGGCCAGGGCGGCTTTGAAGGCTTCAAAGCCGTAAATTTCTCCGTTGCACACCACCAAGCTGCCATTTAAGGAAAAGGGCTGCATGCCGGAGGGCGTCAGCCCCATGATGGACAGCCGATGAAACCCAAGTACGCCGCTGCCCGCCTTGACCACCCGGCTTGCATCCGGGCCCCGGGACAGCGTGCGCTGGAAGGCTGCGTCAAATGCGGCGGAGTCGATGACGGGGCCGCAGTAACCGATTATAGAACACATGAGCATACACCCTTTCCCTGCGTGAAATAAAAAAAGAGGCAAAGACGCCTTCAGAATCAAACCTGAAAGACGTCTTTGCCTTTACGGGGCGCATTATAAACCGAAAACAGCCGCTTTGTCAATAGGAAAGCGGCTGTTTTTCCAATCCTGTGGTGAAACCCAAAGAACGCGGGAAAAATTCGTCCGAAGCATGGCGGAAATAGACAAAACAAACTTTTTCCAGGGGAGTTGTGGAAAAAGGACTGGCTGCGTGATATAATTGCCACAAAATTTGAAGTACCGGGCCGGGAAAAGAAACGCGGCCGGCAAGACAAGCACAAAGAAAGTGGGTGGACCTATGAAATATACGGCAAAGGATGTCCTCCAATATATCCATGAGGAAGAGATCAAATTTATTCGTCTGGCCTTCTGCGATGTGTTCGGGCGGCAGAAAAATATCTCCATTGCAGCAGCCGAACTGCCCCGGGCCTTTGAATACGGCATCGCCTTTGATGCCTCGGCCATTGCAGGCTTTGGAGATGAGACCCACTCAGATCTGCTGCTGCGGCCCGACCCGGAGACGCTGATGCTCCTGCCCTGGCGGCCGGAGCAGGGACAGGTGGTGCGGATGTTCTGCGAAGTGGTCTATCCCGATGGCCGGCCCTTTGAGTGCGACTGCCGCCAGCTGCTGAAAGACGCGGTGGACCGGGCCAAGGAACAGGGTCTGGAGTTCCTCTTTGGGGCGGAGCAGGAATTTTATCTCTTTAAGCTGGACGAGCAGGGAGAGCCCACCCGGGAGCCCTATGACTGGGCCAGCTATATGGATGCGGCCCCGGAGGACAAGGGGGAAAACATCCGCCAGGAGATCTGCCTGACCCTGGAGCAGATGGGCATCCGGCCGGAGAGTGCCCACCATGAGGAGGGCCCCGGACAGAACGAAATTGATTTTCGCTATTCCGACCCGATCACAGCCGCCGACAATGCCATGACCTTTCAGACCATTGTGAAAATGGTGGCCCACCGCAACGGCCTGTACGCCGACTTTGGCCCCAAGCCCCTGGAGGGGAAACCGGGCAGCGGCTTTCACATCAACCTCTCCGTCCGCGCCAAGGATGGAAAGGACTATCTGGGACAGGTGATGGCCGGAGTGCTGGACAAGGTGGAGGAGATGACGGTGTTTCTGAACCCCATCCAGAGCTCCTATGCCCGCTTTGGCAGCGGTAAGGCCCCCGGCTACATCTCCTGGTCCAGGGAGAACCGCTCCCAGCTGGTGCGGGTGCCCGCCGCAGTGGGGGAGTACCGGCGGGCGGAGCTGCGCTCTCCTGACCCCATGGCCAACCCCTATCTGGCCTTCGCCCTGATGATTGAAGCGGGACTTTATGGCATCCGGCAGAATTTGCCCCTGCCCCAGCCGGCGGACCTCAATCTCTATCAGGCGGACGCCAAGACGCTGGCGGCTTTCCGCCGGCTGCCTGAGAATCTGGCCGTGGCCCGCAAGACCGCGGCGGAGAGCATGTTTATTCGCCAGTGTCTCCCCGAGGGAATCCGCAGTAGCTACTGCGGAATGTAAGGGGTAAGGCAATTCGGAAGGCAGAGAGGAGGGGAGAACAATGGCCTTGGAGGAGCGGGTATACAGCGTGCTGGTGGTCTCCGCGTCGGAGCGGTTCAACGCCGCCCTCAAGGAGCTGCTGGCCCAGATGCCCTTTGACCCGGTGTGCACAGCTGCCAGTATAAACGCCGCCGAACGCCTGACAGCGGAGCGGAGCTTTGACTGTATTTTGGTCAATTCTCCCCTGCCGGACGACCCGGGACTGCGGTTTTCCGTGAACAGCTGTGCCAACCGGGAGACGGTGGTGCTGCTGCTGGTGCGCAGTGAGCTCCACGACCAGGTCCACGACCGGGTGGCAGGTCAGGGCGTGTTTACGCTGGCCAAGCCATCCCCCAGAGGGGCGGTGCTCCAGGCGCTGAGCTGGCTGATCAGTGCCCGGGAGAGGCTGAGAAAGGTCAGCGATAAAATTCAGCCTCTGGAGAAGCGCATGGAGGAGATCCAGCTGGTGAACCGGGCGAAGTGGCTGCTGATCAGCCAGCTGAAAATGAGTGAGCCCGACGCCCACCACTACATTGAGCGCCAGGCCATGAACCGATGTCTCCCTAAGGGCAAGGTGGCCCAGGAGATTATTTCGCTCTATTCCTAAATGAGAGCAGGGGGAGGACCAAGACGGTCCTCCCCCTGTTAAATTTAAAAAAGAGGCTTAGCCCAGCTTCATTTCGTCCCGGGCGTATCGCTCCAGCTCTTCCCGGAAATCGGGGTGGGCAATGGAGGCCATGGCCTGGGCCCGCTGGCGCAGAGACAGGCCGGACAGGCACACCACGCCATACTCCGTGGCCACATATTGGATCATGGTTCGGGGAGCGGAGACCACACTGCCGCCGGAGATCAGGGGGACAATGTTGGACTTGCGCACTCCGTCCTTGGTCACCCGGGAGGAGTTGAGACAGATAAAGCCCTTTCCGCCCGGGGAGCGGTAAGCGCCCTCCAGAAAGTCCATCTGGCCGCCGATGCCGGATAGCTGCCGGTAGCCGGCGCTCTCTCCGTTCTCCTGGCCCATCAGGTCCAGCTGTACCCCGCCGTTGATGCTGATGACGTTGGACATGGAACCGATGCGCTGGGGGCAGTGGACATAGTCCAGGTCGCCGGGGTGGAAGAGACCGGGGTTCTCCTGGAGCCAGTCGTAGAGGGCCTGGGAGCCCATGGCCAGATTCCAGGTGCTCAGTCCACGGTCAAACTCCTTGCGGGCGTTGGTCAGCTTTCCGGCCTCGTACATGGCCAGATAGGCGTCGCTGATGGTGCCCGTGTGGCAGCCCAGATCCTTCCGGTCCGACTGGGCCAGCAGGTTGGCCACGGTGAAGGGGACTCCGCCCACGCCCAGGGACAGCACGGCCCCGTCAGGGATTTCATTGACCACCAGCTTGGCGATGGCCATGTCGGTGGGGGAGGGGTCTTTGTATGTGCGCACGGGCAGAGGCTCGTGGACACCCTCCACGATGTAGTCTGCCTCAGACAGGTGGACCCGGTGGGAGCCGTCCACCCCCTGAAGGGTGGGGTAGTGCTCGTTGATCTCAAAAATCACCGTCCGGGCGTGCTCAAAGATGACCCGCCAGGTGTAGTTGGAGATGCCAAGGCCGCAGTAGCCGTCCGCGTCAGGACGGGAGACGGGGACAAAGGCCACATCGGTGCGGATCTGACCCCGGTAGAGGGTGGGCAGCATGCGAAGGGCCACGGGAAGAAACTCCACCAGCCCCCGGGACTGGAGCTTACGCTCATAATCGCCGATGTGCCAGCTGTAATAGTGGAAACTCTCCTGCTCCGGGTCGCACTCCACCGCCTCGATGCGGGGGCGAATCACCAGGCCGCCCCGGATCTTCACATCCTTCAGCCGGCCCTTCTGCTTGGCCAGGGCCCGGTCCAGCAGCTCCGGAAAGCCGGCGCCGAAGCCATAGTCGATCCAGTCGCCGGACCGGACGGCCTGCTCCACCGCCTGATCGGCCGTGAGAAATTTGTGCATGTAGTGCTCGTTCATAGGGGGATGCCTCCTAAGTGGAAAATAGATGAACCAAACTGGGGACAGAGGGTATATTGGCTTTATTATACCTCCTGGGCTGCGGCAGCGCAAAGAAAATCTGAAAAAGAGGGGGGAGGGAATCCACAAAATGGGGCAAACGAGATGGCAGCTTCCGAGTGAAAGGGACTATTTACGAAATGGCCCATCTCATGTATCATAAAATGGTATGGATGGTGGAGGCGGGCGGCTGGACGCAATCAGGCCGGAAGAATGGAGCTGGCAGCACATCATTCACCATAAGGTGAGACAGGAGAAGATGAGGCAATGAGACAGAATCTGCACACCCATACCACCTTTTGTGATGGGAAAAACACTGCGGAAGAGATGATTTTGGTCGCTTTGGAGCTGGGAATGGATTCTCTGGGCTTTTCCGGTCACTCTCCCCTGGAGGGGGAGTGCTGGGCGATGGATGCGGCAGATGTGCCCCGCTACCGCCGGCAGCTCCAGGACCTGCGGGAGAAGTATGCCGGGCGGCTGGAGCTCTTCCTGGGGCTGGAGCAGGACATGTTGTCCCCGCTGCCCCAGGAGCGCTGGGACTATCTCATCGGCTCGGTCCACATGCTGGAGCGGGAGGGTGAACGCCTGAGCGTGGATGAGAGCACGCAGACCTTTCAGCGGGGGGTGGAGCAGTGGTTTAGAGGAGATCCTCTGGCCTTTGCGGAGGCCTATTACCAGCAGGTGGGAGCGGTGGCGGAGAAGACCGGCTGCCAGATTGTGGGCCACTTTGACCTGGTGTGCAAATTCAACGAGGGGAATTGTCTCTTTGACACGGATCACCCCCGCTACCGCGCCGCGGCCCTGGAGGCCCTGGAGCGGCTGCGAGAGCGGGAGGTTATCTTGGAGATCAACACCGGGGCCATGTCCCGGGGCTACCGGACAGCCCCCTACCCGGAGCGCTGGATCTTACAGAAGGCAAAGGAGATGGGCCTGCCCATCTGCCTGACCAGCGACGCCCACAGTATCCGGCACCTGACCTATGCCTTTGACCAGGCGGCTGAGCTGGCCCGGAGCTGCGGCTATCAGGAGGCTATGTACCTTACCCGAGCGGGATTTGTACCCGGTCCGCTGCCCCGTGAATCATAACAAGAGGGAGCCCCATAGGGGGCTCCCTCTTTCTGTGCGATAAGCAGTCAGGCCGGACACTGGCGGCCGGTGTGGTCGATGGTATACTCCCCGGAGAGGATCATCTGGGAGATGGGCACAAAGGTGTACCCTTCCTGAAGAAGGCACTGGATGATGTCCGGCAGGGCCTCGGGAGTATGGAGGGCGGCATTGTGGAAGAGGACGATGGAGCCGGGCTGCACCTTGCTGGTCACCCGCTTGGTGATCTCACCGGCGGAGATGTCCTTCCAGTCCAGACTGTCCACATCCCACTGGATGGGCTCCATGCCAATGGAGCGCACCGCGTTGATGGAGCAGTCGTCGTAGTCCCCATAGGGCAGGCGGACCAGCGTGGGGCGTACGCCGGTGACCGCCTCGATCTTGTCGTTGCAGGCGTTCAGGTCATCCACCACCTCCTGGGCGGAGAGCTGGGGGTAGTGGGCGTGGGTGTTGGAGTGGTTCATGACCTCGTGCCCCGCATCGGAGAGGGCTTTGACCGACTCGGGATATTTGTCCACCCATTCCCCCACCACAAAGAAGGTGGCGGGAACCTGATATTGGCCCAGAATGTCGATGAGCTGCTGGGTGTCCTCATTGCCCCAGGCGGCGTCAAAGCTGATGGAGACAAGCTTTTGCTCCCGCTGCACGCAGTAGATGGGCAGCTGGCGGGTGGTGGCGGATGCGCCCACGGCGGCGGGGTAATTCACCACGTAAAACATCAGGGCTGCCGCGCACAGACAAGCTGCGCCCGTCCACCAGGCCTTTTTGACAAAGAAAAACCGGATGCCTTTTTTTAATCGCAACATGACTCGCACCTCCCGTTATGTAAGATATTTCATCTATATGTGCTTCCGGATGGGAACATACGGAGATTTTTCGACCATTTGAGCCTGCCTGGACGAGAAGCGCACAGAGCACGGAAGGCGGCAGTTTGGCTTGACAAACAAAATGATTCGAGCTATAACTATATATAGTCACGCAATAAAAAACGCGACACAAGATATTGCAGTTTTTCTGCCTGTTATCGAGAAGAGGTTGAGCCATGAAGCAGATCCGCAAGAGAAACGGGGAACTGGTTCCCTTTGACGAATCCAAGATCTATAACGCCATCTATGCGGCCAACAAGGCGGTCAAGCACGAGCCGATGGTCAGCATTGATTTTGAGTACCTGACCAAAAAGGTGTGCGCCGCCATCCCCGAGGATGACTGCACTGTGGAGCGGGTACAGGATATTGTGGAGTCTATGCTCATCCGCTATGACTATGAGAAGACGGCCAAGGCGTACATTCTCTATCGGGCGGAGCACGCCAAGATCCGCGAGGCAGAATCGGATCTTATGCACATCTACAACGAGCTGACTTATTCCGAGTCCAAGGATGCGGATCTCAAGCGGGAAAACGCCAACATTGACGGCGACACCGCCATGGGCACCATGCTCAAGTATGGCTCCGAGGGCGCCAAGTACTTTGTGGACAACTATGTTCTCCCCAAGGATATTGCCAAGGCCCACATCAACGGCGATATTCATATCCACGACAAGGACTTCTACATGCTCACCGAGACCTGCTGCCAGATCGACCTCATCAAGCTGTTTGAAAACGGCTTCTGCACCGGTCACGGCTATCTGCGCACCCCCCAGTCCATCATGAGCTACGCATCCCTGGCCTGCATTGCCATTCAGGCCAACCAGAATGAGATGCACGGCGGACAGAGCGTGCCCAACTTCGACTACGCCATGGCCCCCGGTGTGGCCAAGACCTTTGTAAAAGAGTATTTTGACGCCATGGCCCAGATTATCTCGCTGAAGCAGGGCATCCCCTATGACGAGGCGCTGGATATGGCCAAGAAGATTGCCAAAGAGGTCGCCAAGCCCACCATCAGCAACGCCTCCACCTATGCCCAGGAGTTGGAGCGGTGGTATGACGAGGCGCTGGACCACTATGGAGTGGACAAGGAGGTCCTCATTTCCGGCCACAAGAATGCCGCCAAGACCGCCTACACCAAGACCGACAAGGCCACCTATCAGGCCATGGAGGCCCTGGTCCACAACCTGAACACCATGAACTCCCGGGCGGGGGCCCAGGTGCCCTTCAGCTCGGTAAATTACGGCACCGACACCTCCGCCGAAGGGCGGATGGTAGTGCGCAACCTCCTGCTGGCTACCGACGCGGGCATGGGCAACGGCGAGACCCCCATTTTCCCGGTACAGATCTTCAAGGTCAAAGAGGGGCTCAACTACAACTCCGGTGACCCCAACTACGACCTGTTCAAGCTGGCCATCCGCACCAGCGCCAAGCGCCTGTTCCCCAACTTCAGCTTTATCGACGCCCCCTTCAACCTCCCCTTCTACAAGCCCGGGGATTACAACACCGAGGTGGCCTACATGGGCTGCCGGACCCGGGTGATGGCCAACCACCACGATCCCTCCAAGGCAGTCACCTGCGGCCGGGGCAACCTGAGCTTTACCTCCATCAACCTGCCCCGCCTGGGCATTGAGGCCCACCGGGACATGGATGTCTTCTACAAGAAGCTGGACGAGATGATGGAGCTGGTTTCCCGGCAGCTGCTCCACCGCTTCAAGATCCAGTGCTCCAAGAAGGGCAAGAATTACCCCTTCCTGATGGGACAGGGGGTCTGGATCGACTCCGAGAAGCTGGGGCCGGAGGACAGCGTGGCCGAGGTACTCAAACACGGCACACTGAGCATTGGCTTTATCGGTCTGGCTGAGACCCTGAAGGTCCTCACCGGCAAGCACCACGGCGAGAGCGAGGAGGCCCGGAAGCTGGGCCTGGAGATCATTACCCACATGCGGGAATACTGTGACCAGAAGTCGGAGGAGACGGGACTCAACTTTACCCTCCTGGCCACCCCGGCTGAGGGCCTGAGCGGCCGGTTTGTCCGCATTGACAAGAAGAAATATGGAATTATCCCCGGCGTGACCGACCGGGATTACTACACCAATTCCTTCCACATCCCCGTCTATTACCCCATCAGTGCCTTTGCCAAGATCGAGATTGAGGCCCCTTACCACGCCCTGACCAATGCCGGCCACATCAGCTATGTGGAGCTGGACGGGGACACCTGCAAGAATCCCCAGGCCTTTGAGGAGATCATCCGCTGCATGAAGGAAAATGGCATTGGCTATGGCTCGGTGAACCACCCGGTGGACCGGGACCCGGTGTGCGGCTACACCGGCGTCATTGACGATGTGTGCCCCCGGTGCGGACGCCGGGCGGGTGAGCCTGTCAGCATTGAGCGGCTCAATGAGCTGAGAAAGAAATATCCCAATATGCCGGTCCCCTGCGACTGCAACCACTAAGGAAAAGGAGAAATGAGCGATGAATACACAGGTTAAGAACATCAACGGACAAGTGGGCGAAGGCATGGACTTTGAGCGCATTCGCCGGATCACCGGTTATCTGGTGGGCACTCTGGACCGTTTTAACGATGCCAAGCGCGCCGAGGTGGAGGACCGTGTGAAGCACGGGCTGAGCAAGAATGGCACCCTTACCCACTGATCGTCTTCGCCTATGCGGCACGGAGCCGGAGTCCATCGTAGATGCCCCCGGCTTCCGCTTTGTGGTGTTTACCCAGGGCTGCCCCCACCACTGCCCCGGCT
>DBFWXD010000175.1:0-13196 GCA_048215895.1 Eubacteriales bacterium | reverse complement strand
GACCGGGGAGGTGGTGGGATCGGTGGCAAAGAAGATGGCGCCCATAATGAGGCCGCCGCTGAGCAGCTGATAGGCTGTCCAGACCAGAGGATTCATGCCCGTGGGATAAAAGAGCAAGGAAATCAGCGCCACTGTTCCCAGGTAAGCCAGGGGAATCCGCGCGGAGATAACCCGCCGCAAGAGCAGATAGACAAAGCCCAGCAGGAGCATGGCGGTGGATACCTCGCCGATGCACCCGCCCTGCTGGCCCAGAAACAGCTGGGGCAGCGACTCAGAGGGGAGGGCACCATCGTGCAGAGAGGCCAGCGGAGTGGCGGCAGAGACGGCATCGGGCTGAATCAGGGACACCCAGTGCAGGGGCTCAGCCCAGGTAGTCATGAGGATGGGGAGGGTGGCGCACAGCATCCGCCCGGCCAGAGCGGGGTTCATAAAGTTCTTGCCCAGGCCGCCGTAGAACTGCTTGACCACAATAATGCCGAAGGCTCCGCCCAGCATGGGGACCCAGTAGGGGGAGCTGACCGGCAGGCTGAGGGCCAGCAGAAGGCCGGTAACACAGGCGGACAGATCGTTCAGGGTGTTGCTCTGATGGGTCAGGCGGCGGTACAGCCACTCGGAGAAGGCACAGGAGGCCACGGAAATGGCGCACAGGGCCAGAACCCGGGGACCAAAGAGGAACACGGCCATTCCCATGGTGGGGACCAGGGCCACCATCATGTCCAGCATCATGGCTGTGGTGGTGGCACTCTGCCGCAGCTGAGGAGAGAGGTACGCGGGGGGGAATGAGGTTTTCATTGGTTGCTCTCTCCTTTCGCCAGGGTTTGTTTTGCCAGGGAGACGGTCTCAACCAGAGGAATTTGCGCAGGGCAGATAAAGGAACAGCAGCCGCAGGCGTTGCAGTCCTCCGGGTGAAGCTTGGCCAGCGCGGCCAGGTCGTTGGCCTTCAGGGCCTGCCGGATAAAGGTGGGGGCCAGATGCATGGGGCAGCGGTCCACACACTTGCCGCACCGGATGCATACGCTGCCGGCACTTTCCGGCTTGCGCTCCGGCGAGGTGAGACAGACCAGACTGTTGGTGCTCTTCAGCACCGGGGCGTCCAATGTGGGAAGCTTAACTCCCATCATGGGGCCGCCGGTGACCATCAGCTCCGCCTCTTCCCGCAGGCCGCCGCAGGCCTCCAGCAGGACACGCCAGGGGGTTCCGATGGGGACCCACAGGTTTCTGGGGCGGGTGACGGCTCCGCCGGTGATGGTGACAGCCCGGTGGGTCAGGGGACGGCCGCGGAAAAAGGCGTCCTGAATGGCGTAAACGGTGGCCAAATTAAAGACCACGCATTTCACATCCAGCGGGGAACCGCCGGGCGGCACTTCACGGCCGGTGACCGTCTGGACGATTTGCTTTTCCGCCCCCAGAGGATACCGGGTGCGGATGGTGCACAGACGCACCAGCTTGTTGCGCCGCAGGCGGCGCTCCAGGGATTCCACCGCATTGAGCTTGTCCCCTTCGGTGACCAGCACCACATGAGATGCGCCCAGGCATCGGGCGAGGAGCTCGCCGCCCTGGATGATGTATTTGGCTCGCTCCAGCAAAAGCCGGTGGTCGGCGGTGACGTAGGGCTCACACTCCGCGGCGTTGATGATCAGGGTGTCCACCCGTCCGGCGGCCTGGTCCAGCTTCTCCCAGGTGGGATAGGCACCGCCGCCCATGCCCACGATGCCGGCCCACTGTACCCGCTCCATGAGCAGGGTCAGATTGGCCTCCCGCAGGGTGAGCGGCTCCGGCTGGCCGTCCCAGGGGGTGTCCTGGCCGTCGTTTCGGATGATGATGGCGGGGGAGCTGCCGCCCCAGGGGTGGGGACGGTCCTCCACTGCGGTCACCCGGCCGGAGATGCCGGCATGGGCGGCCGAGCCGGTCTCCCCGCACTGGGCCACGGGCTGCCCGCGCAGAACCCGGTCACCGGGGCGCACCAGGGGGACAGAAGGCCCGTTGGAACACATAAGCAGGGGAATGGCAATTTCCTCCGGGGAAACGGAGAGAGGGGAGAGCGGCTTTCGCCGTGTACTCTCTTTTCTGGTGGCGGGAAATACTCCGCCGAAAAAGGAATGGGGCATTGAAAAATAACCTCCATATGCAGCCTATTCTTAGTCAATAGACATAATTCGTGCAGTATCTCAACATTTTTACAGCCTATATCATAATCCAAGGGGGCGGGTCTGTCCAGCTTTTTCATGAAAAGTTCATAAACAGGGCGCACAGGGAAAAAGTTGTACAAAAAGCAGGGAGTATGCTTTGAGTATATTGCAAAAAATGTTCATGAAAAGTACAATAGTTCTATCCATTTCAGACGCGCGAACAACGAATGGGAGGTATTTTGAAATGAAAAAGGTTCTGCGTCGCTTGCTCTCATCAGCCATGGCAATCATGCTTATGGCGGGGATGTGTATCAACGCCTCGGCGTTTACCTATCCCTCTTCCTACTGGCCTTTGCACGATCAGTGGCCCACGGTGTCCGCCGGCACGGATGCCAAGGCCATTGTGTCTCTGGCCCAGCAGATCTATGATAACCTGATGCCCCTGGGCATGAGCTACGATGTGTGCGGCAATCTGGAGGTCAAGTGCGCCAAGGCCTCCTGGGCCTGTGAGGTGTCCGGGGACATTTCCGGAGCCATCACCTGGCTGGAGCGGCAGCTCAATATGGCCAAGTGGCTCAACGCCAACGGCTATGGCTATAAGGACACCCTTCTGGACGGCAACGCCCGCATGGAGTATCTGAAGGCCGCCAAGAGCCCCAAGATCTACGCTCAGAGCGACACCGATCCCTCCCCCTATGCCTATGGCCCCAAGAGCGGCACCTGGTATGGAACGGCGCTGGGCTATGAGCAGCCCGGAGAGTCCGCCGCCCTTATGTATATCGACTTCCAGGACGGCTACTCCGTGGAGTATTGGATCGACTACTACATGAACACCTATGAGAACTTTTATAATGCCGCCCACGGAGGCGTGATCGAGCTGGCCTGGAACTTCCACCCCGAAGGAACGGCCGGCTGCCAGGCGGTGCTGTCCGCGGACAGCTACATCCAGGAGGGCGTGCAGGCCATGGCCAAGCTGGACGCCACCATTCTTCTGCGGGTCGGCGCGGAGATGAACAACTGGAGCGACTGCGACCCGGCCACCTATATCCAGGCCTTCCGCAAGGTGGCGGATGCCGCCGCGCCCTATTCCAACATCCAGATGGTCTTCTCTCCCGGGGACATCAGCAACCGGAATGTGACCATTGAGCAGTTCTACCCCGGCGACCAGTATGTGGACTGGGTGGGCATGTCCACCTATCAGAACACCAACTATTTGGATGTCTATGGCAACCCCATGACCTACAGCCTCTCCGGTACTCCCGCCAGCAACCCCTACTACGGTACCGGCCTGTATGACTACGACCCCATGGTCATCATCAAGCCCATTGTGGATCTGGCCAAGTCCCACAATAAGCCGGTAATGATCAGCGAGTGCGGCTTTGGCTACCGGAACTACGGCGCGGATCAGACAGCCTACGCCGTGGACCAGCTGACCAAATTCTACTCCTATGTGAATATGGTCTATCCCCAGGTGAAGGCTGTGTTCTACTTTGATGTGGACCTGAGCGGCGGCCGGTATGATTACGCCCTCAACGACAATTCTGCCGTCCAGTCCGCCTACCGCAGTGCCATCGCCAACAACGGGGCCTACCTGGGCCAGGGGCAGACCTCTGCCGTGGGCTGGGAAGAGCTGAGCCAGACCAAGCTCAGCGACGCCGGTACCCTGAAGCTGGCCTCTTATGTCAGCTTCCCTGGGGTGAAGAATGCCACGGTGCAGTACTATGTGGACGGCAAGCTCACCGCTACGGTAGCTCAGGCTCCCTACTACTATAATCTGAACACCGCCGCCCTCAGTGCGGGGGAGCACAAGATTTATGTGGTGGCCTCCGGCAACCAGTTCAAGCAGCAGAGCGCCACCTATACCCTGACGGTCCCTGGCACCACCAAGCCGGTGGTGCAGACCCCTTCCAGCTGGGCCGAGGCGCTCATTGTGGACGCCCAGAGCAAGGGCCTCATTACCGAGCGGACCAAGGGGATCTATCAGGATGGGATTACCCGTCTGCAGTTTGCCGAGCTGGCCGTCAATATGATCGAAAAGGCAACGGGAAAAACGATTACCGCTGCTCCCGACAACTTTACGGACACCGATGACACCATGGCCCTGAAGGCCGTGGCTGCCGGAGTGACCAGCGGCAAGGGCGAGGGAATCTTTGCCCCCAACACCCTCATCACCCGCCAGGAGATCAGCGTGATGCTCAACAAGGCCATCCAGTATGTGGACGAGGCCAAGGGCAGCAATACCCTGAGCAACACCAGCACGGTCATTGACAGCCAGTTTAAGGATGCGGCCAGCGTGGACAGCTGGGCGGTGGAGTCCATGGCCCTGCTGACCAACAACGGCCTGATGGCAGGCAAGGATGGCGGCCTTTCCCCCAAGGCCAACACCACGGTGGAAGAGGCCATTGTGCTCATCCGCGCCATCTACGACAAGTTCTAAACGTTTTTCCACAAAACAGAACCGGGCGGCCTTAGCGGCCGCCCGGTTTTTTAAAGTCCTGAAGGTTGCGGGATTGGGAGGGATAGCGGCGTATGCCGATGTGGGCGGCACAGGAAGAGATCTCCGCCCAGGGGGCCAAAAAGGTAGAAATACCCGCCCGGTGGGCCACCTCCACCTTCCGGCGCAGGGTATCCTCGTCGTCAAAGAGGACGAAGTGGGCTCCGCTGTCCCGACTCATATAGGTGAAGTAGCGGGCGCACAGCTCCCCAGAGAAGAAGACGGAGGGGGACAGGCGCTGCTGGAGCTGCTCCAGCTGTTCCGGCGAGAGGGGCTGCCCGGAACCGGTGGGAGAGGGGAGCGAAAAATCCTCCGCCGCCTTTTCCAGGGCCAGAGCTGTCCGCTCCCGGCCAAACGCTTCCACTGCCTCCTCCAGACGCAGCTGCAACGAGCCGCCGGACAGGGCGGAGGGGATCATGACCTTGGCGTGGGGGGCGCTGTGGGCGTAGGCCTCGGGGACAAACAGGGACCAGTCCCGCCGGGCAAAGGGCTCATCCAGCTGTCCGGCAATCTGGGCCAGGGGAGGCAGGCGGGAGTCAAAGTCCAGAATCGCCCCCACAAACCCCCGGGCCTGGCACTCACGGATAATCTCCTGACAGAGGGGAGCGGTCTGCCCCAGGCCGTCAAAGCCCCGGTCGCTGAGCACCATCAGGCTGCCCCGGGGCAGCAGGGCGTTGTCGGCCCGGAGCAGGCGGCCCCCGGGGCCCAGACGGTAGGCCAACAGGGCGGGGGTAGCCCGCCAGGGCTGAAGAGCGGGCAGCTGCCGGGGAGTCAGCGTGATGATGAAGGTGTCCTGTGGTGCCTGCGGCATAAGAGATGCCCCCTTGTCCAAACTAGGCAGGTGTGATATACTGTCAAGCGCAAATTTGACCTGCGTGTGCTTTACCCTATGTACCGCGGGCTATTTTTAGAACAAAGGAGGATGCCTTCGTGTCCTTTTCACCCATACCCCGGGGGGTCTACCCCTCGGTGACCCAAATCGATCCCCAAGCTCTGGCCCAACGGGGCATCCGGCTGGTGCTGGCCGACCTGGACAACACCCTGGTCCCCTATAAGGTGACGGAGGTGCCCGAAGAGGTGCGGGCCTGGAAGCAGGCGCTGGAGGAGCGGGGAATCCAGCTGTTTCTCCTCTCCAACAGCCGCAAGCCCGGACGGGCCCAGCGCTTTGCCGAAAAGCTGGGCATCCCCTACCAGGGCCACTCGGGCAAGCCCAAGCGGGCAGGCTATCTCCGGGCCATGGAGCGCATGGGCTGCAAGCCGGAGGAGACGGTGATGGTGGGCGACCAGATTTTCACCGACACTCTGGGCGCCAACAATGCGGGAGTCACCCCTCTGCTGGTGGAGCCCATCCGCCTGGCGGGCAACCCCGGGCGCTACATCCGCTACGCCGCGGAAACCCCCTTCCGCCTGCTGGGCAAGAGGAGGCCGTTTCTGTGAGCGCGAAATTTGGCCCCGCGGGCAATTCCGACAGCTTTTCCAAGCAGTATAAGTCCTCCCTGGACGCCCCGGGCTGGATTGCGGGGCTGGGCCTTGGCTGCTATGAGTATCAGTGCGGAAAGGGCGTCCATGTGGGGGCGGACACCGCACGAAAGCTGGGGCAGCGGGCCAGAGAGGCGGGGATTGCCCTGTCCCTCCACGCCCCATACTTCATTAACCTGGCAAACCCCGACCCGGAGGCCCTGCAAAAGACCATCGGCTACATTACGTCTGCCTGTCTGGTGGCCGACCAGATGGGGGCGGAACGGGTGGTGATCCATTCCGGGGCGCTGATGAAGCGTACCCGGGAGGAGGCGCTGAACATCGCCCGGAACAGCCTGCGGGCGGTGATTGCCGCCTGTGATGACGGCGGATTCGGTCACATCACCCTGTGTCCGGAGACCATGGGAAAGATCAATCAGCTGGGAGACCTGGACGAGGTGCTGGAGCTGTGTACCCTGGACGAGCGCCTGATCCCCTGCATCGATTTTGGCCACCTGTACGCCCGCTCTTTGGGGGCCGATGACGGCCGGGAGGCCTTTGACCGGATGCTCCGCCGTGTGGAGGAAGTTCTGGGGGCGGAGCGGGCAGCCCGGTTCCACAGCCACTTTTCCCACATCCAGTTTACCCCCAACGGGGGCGAAAAGTGCCACCGCACCTTTGCCGACGACGATGGCTACGGCCCCCAGTGGGCGCCCCTGGCCGAAGAGGTGGCACGCCGGGGCTGGAGCCCCACCTTTATCTGCGAGAGCGCGGGCACTCAGGCGGAGGACGCGCTGGAGATGCAAAGAATTTACCAGAGCTATCTGGTGTAAGGAGATTATAGAATGAACCATATTGCCAAGATTGCGTCCAAGCTGCCCGAGTACGGTCTGGACGCCATGCTGATTACCAGCCCCTCCGGGGAGCGCTATGCCCTGGGCTTTCATGGGGAGGGCCTGCTCCTGGTTTCCCGGGATGGGGCCCACTACACCACCGATGGGCGCTACATTGAGGCCGCCCAGGAGCAGATTACCGGCGCTCAGGTGTCCCTGGTGACCGCCGGGAGCGGCCATCTGGCCCAGGCCAGAGCCTACCTGGAGGAGAAGGGCCTGCACAATGTGGGCTTTGAGAGCGGAGAGATGACGGTGGACGCCCACCGGCGCTATGCCCAGGAGCTGCCCTGCATTCTCACCCCGGCCCAGACCCTGCTGGATGACTTGAGAGCCTCCAAGGACGAGGAGGAGCAGGCCATTATGCGCCGGGCCCAGGAGATCACCGACGAGGCCTTTAAGGCCATTTTGAACTTTATCCGTCCGGGCCTTACCGAGCGGGAGATCGCCGCCCGGCTGGTCTATGAGCTTATGCGCCACGGGGGAGAGCAGGTTTCCTTTGATCCCATTGTGGCCGCCGGTCCCAACGGCTCCCGGCCCCATGCGGTACCTGGGGACCAGGTGGTGGATACGGGGATGTTCATTACCATGGACTTTGGCTGCAAGGTTCAGGGCTATTGTTCCGATATGACCCGTACCGTGGCTCTGGGCCAGCCCACCCAGGAGATGGAAGAGGTCTATGCTGCCGTGCTCAGCGCCCAGAAGGCGGGCATCAACGCCGCCCGGGGCGGTGTGACCGGCCGGGAGGTAGACGAGGCCGCCCGGCGCTGCCTGAAGGAGGCGGGGTATGAGGAATACTTTACCCACAGCTTTGGCCACTCCCTGGGCATTGACATCCACGAGTCGCCTAACGCATCGCCCAGCGAGCAGCGCGTCCTGCCTGTGGGGGCAGTGATCTCCGCGGAGCCTGGAGTCTACCTGCCCGGCCGCTTCGGCGTGCGCATCGAGGATGTTCTCATTCTCACCGAGAACGGCTGCGAGGACATCACCCGCTCTCCCAAGGACTTGATCGTCCTGTAATCCGGAGCGCGCGTGGGCAAGAAAGGAGGGAGAGGCCGTGGAGCGTGCGACAACCTGCTGCTTTACCGGACACCGGCCGGACAAGCTGCCCTGGGGCGAGCAGGAAGACGACCCGCGCTGTGTGCGGGCTAAGCAGGAAATTGCCCAGGCCCTGGAGCGGGCCTATGCGGCGGGCTACCGGCATTTTATGTGCGGCATGGCCAAGGGCAGCGACCTCTATTTTGCTCAGGCGGTGCTGGAACTGCGGGGCCGGCAGCCGGACGTTACCCTGGAGGGGGTGCGCCCCTGCGAGAATCAGGCGGACAGCTGGAGGGAAGAGGAAAAGAAGCGCTACTGGGCCATTTTGGACCAGTGCAACTATGAGACGCTCATTCAGCACCACTACGACCGCTTCTGCATGATGCGGCGAAACCGCTATATGGTAGACCGCTCCGCCCGCGTCATCGCCCTGTATAACGGCGAGCCCAAGGGAGGCACCGCCCAGACCCTGGCCTACGCCCTGCGAAAGAAGCTGGAAACCGACATTCTGAATCCGGAGGAAGAATGATGAATACCCTCATGCATATCTGCTGCGCCCCCTGTGCCAACCGCCCCATTGCCCAGCTGCGGGAGGAGGGGATGCAGGTGACGGGCTTCTGGTTTAATCCAAACATTCACCCCTATACCGAGTACCAGGCCCGAAAGCACACCCTGGAGGACTACGCCAAGGAGATTGGGATGAAGCTGATCATCGGCGGCTCCTACGACCTGCGCTCCTTTATCACCGCCGTGGCCGGGGATATTGATGGCCGCTGCGCCTATTGCTACCGGGTGCGGATGGAGGAGACGGCCCGGTACGCCGCGGAAAACGGCTATGACAGCTTTACCACCTCCCTGCTCATCTCCCCTTATCAGCGCCACGAGGCCATTGCCGCGGTGGCCCGGGAGATGGGGGAGAAGTACGGCGTGGAATTCCTTTACCGGGACTTCCGGCCCCTGTTCCAGGAGGGACAGGCCTTTGCCCGGGAGCATGGATTTTACATGCAGAAGTACTGCGGCTGCATTTTCAGCGAAGAGGACCGCTACATGGCGGCCAAGCGGAAAAAGGCCGCCAAAAGGCTGGAGCAGGAGAAAGCCCAATAACAAGCAAAAAGCCCGCCCCAATCTGGGGCGGGCTTTTTTATTTGGTGTTTAGCCGAAGAGGGGCAGGATATTCAGGAAGCCGGTGATGATAAGGCCGTTGAAGAAGTCGATGAACAGGGAGCCTACCAGGGGAACGATGAAGTAGGCCTGGGGAGCGGGGCCGTACTGCTTGGTCACAGCCTGCATGTTGGCCATAGCGTTGGGGGTAGCGCCCATGCCGAAGCCGCAGAAGGCGGCGGTCATCACGGCGGCCTCATAGTCACGGCCCATGATGTTGTAGACCACAAAGCGGGCAAAGAAGAACATGAGGACGGTCTGGGCCAGGAGCATGACGCTCATGGGGGCGGCCACCTTGGCCAGATCCCACAGAGCCACGGACATGAGGGCGATGGCCAGGAAGATGGACAGAGACACGTTGCCCCACAGATCCAGCGCCTTGGCGGGCAGGACAATGCGGCGGGCGTCACAGAAGTTGCGGATGACAGCGGCGATGAGCATAGCGCCGATGTAGGTGGGGAAGGTGAAGTTAAACTCGAAGTTGCCGATCTGGATGTGGATGTTGTTCAGCGCCATGGTGAGCAGGGTGCCCAGGCCGGAGGCCACAATCAGCAGAATGGCGGCGTTGGTGAAGGATTCGGCGTCTACGCGCTCGGCCTTGGCCTTATCCTCGGCGGACTCGTCGGCCATCTCCATCAGCTCCGTGGAGCTCTCGGTGGATTTCAGGCCGAAGCGGTTGATGATGCTCCGGGCAGTGGGGCCGCCCATGAGGGAGCCGGCCACCAGGCCGTAGGTTGCGGCAGCCACAGCGATGGCGTTGGCGGAGGCAATCTTCAGCTCATTTTCCATCATGGGGCCGTAGGAGCCGGCGGTGCCGTGTCCGCCCACCATGGGGATGGAGCCGGTGCACAGGCCCAGACGCAGATCCCAGTCAAAGACCCCGGCCAGCACGGAGCTGACAATGTTCTGGAGGAACACCATGACGATGGCCACAAGCAGGAAGGTGACGACCTTCTTGCCGCCCTTCTTCAGCAGACGGAAGCAGGCGGTGTAGCCTACGCTGGTGAAGAACAGGGTCATAAAGAAGTCCTTCACGTTGGAGTCGAAGGTGAACTGTACCACGCCCGCCATGCGCAGGGCCAGATGGGCGATGGCGAAAATCAGACCGCCTACCACCGGAGCCGGGATACAGCATTTCCTCAAAAATTCCACGCGGTTGGTGAGGAAGCGGCCCACCACAAACAGCAGCATAGCGATGGCCGCAGTCTGAAACATGTTCAGTGTAATTTCTAACATTGATATCTCTCCTTCTTTCTCCACGATTTGAAGTCCGGCGATACGCCATTTCCACCGGAAAGGGGAAGCCGCGTTTCTCGCGGCCCTCATTACAGCGGTATTGTACTATGCTACCATCAAAAAACTTCAGATTCCGACAGAGCAAGAAAAACTTCTCTTAAAATAACAAAGCGATTTCCGGCTTTTTGTCGCCTTTCAACAAAGTAAAAGCGAAAAACGGTAAAAAAATCGACGGTTGAAAGGACTGATGAAGGAAAACGATGGGTCCATGAAGAAAAAAGAAGGCTTCTGAACCTTGTGGTTCAGAAGCCTTTTGTCAACGGGAAATCTGCGTGAGACGGAGCTCATTCCTCCTCCAGGAGAAGGACCAGACCGTCCAGAAATTTTTTAAGGCTGGCCTTGCCTCGGGGCCCCTTGCCCTGCTGGAAGGCCATCTCAGCCCGGACCTCCTGGAAGGGGAAGAGCCGGGCGGCGTAGCGAAGGAATACCTCGTTATTGTAGTCCTCCAGCCCCAGACTGGCCATGTGGCTCAAGCAGCGGTCTACGGCCCGCCGGGCCCGCTGTTCGATGGTCTTCGGCGGCCCGGGGAGACGGGTGCACAGAGTGGACACAGGAATCTGAGAGGCGCTGCCCCCCTCCTGCAGAAGCAGGGCGCACAAGTCCATAATGTCCTTGGACCCTTTTTCTCCGGCCATGCCCAGTTGGGAGAGAATGTATTTCAGGCGTTTGAGCCGGTAGTCGGAAGGGGCGGCAGGCGCAGGCGCATCGGCGGCTTCCCGCCCGGCAAACACCCGCTGGATGGTGCGCAGGGCGCGCTCGTTTTCAATCTGCGTTTTGACAGTGGTAATTACCTGACGTACTTCGATCAGGTTGATGGGCTTTTGAATAAAGAAGGAGACTCCGGCCATGTAGGCTTTTGCAATCATCTCTTTGGCGGAGACTTGGGAGATCATAATAAATTTGGCCTCCGAGCCCATCTCCCGCAGTTCCCGCACCACCTGAATGCCGTCCTTCTCCGGCATGAGCAGGTCGATGAGGATGAGGTCGGGGGCCAGAGCCAGGATCTGAGACAGATCAGGGAGACCGTCTCCGGTGTCGCCGCAGATGGTGCCAAGGCCGTTGCCCTCCACAATATCTTCCAGAATGCCGATGACAGACAGGTCATCTTCGATGATATAAATTCTCATGTCTTGTCACCTCCTGTGATGGCGGCAAGGGGAAGCCGCACTTGAAAGACGGTACCTTGATTAACCTGGGAGTCTACCTGAATGGAGCCGCCCAGCTCTTCTACGATATACTGTACGGCGGGCAGACCCACGCCCCGGTTCATATCGCCGGTGGCGGCGTTGAATTTGGTGGAATAGCCCACCTGAAAGAGCATCTTGATGGCTCTGGGGGGAATGCCCGGACCGTCGTCTGAGACGAGCAGCAGGAAATCCTCTCCCTCGGTTTTGGTCTCCACCCGGACAGAGCCTCGGCCCTTCCCAGACTGGATGGCCTCCACCGCGTTGGTCACCAGATTCTTCAAAATGGAGAGCAGGCGGTAGTGCTCCCGCACGGAGAGATTCTCCTGGCAGTGGCATTCCAGGCGGATATCGGCCCGCTGTTTGCCCAAAAACTGCCGGGTGGAAATTTCCAGAATGTTGAGAAGATCCTGAAGGGACATATCCTCGTGGTCATAGGCCGCGGCCACATTTTCCTCCAGCCCCCGGATGATGCGCAGGTTGTCCTTTTTCACCTCGTGGACATCCCGGGCGATGGACAGGGCCAGGGAGGCCAGCTCCGGATCGGAATGGCCCTCCAGCCGCTCATACAGGCGGTAGGCGTTGGTCATGACCCCTTCGATGTCCTCGGCATCCTTTTTTAAAAAGTAGAGCTCCGTTTTCAGGCTGGCGGTCATAAGAAACAGCCGGCGGTAGCGGTGCTCATGTTCCTCCCGGATCAGTAGCTGCCGGTAGCTCTTGGAGACCCACAAAATTGCGCAGGCGGTGAAGGACCGGGCAAACGCCAGCCCGGCCAGGGAGAGGGCAGGGGGGAAGGCGTCCCCCTGGGGATGCATGTGGCTGGAAAGCAGCAGGTTGACCGCGTTGGAGCTCAGGTCACACAGCATAAAAACGGCCCACAGCCGCAGGGGAGAGACGTATCTCCGGTCCCGCACCAGCAGGCACAGCAGCGCATCGTAGCAGAGATAAAATACACCGCCGGGATATTCCAGCACCAGGGCCCGCAGCAAGGTGGTGCCCTGGAGCAGATCGATGGCCATGCGGATCAGAAGCACGCACAGCCCCGTTACCAGTCCGGTGCTGGGGCGGTGGCTGTCCCGCATCATGGTCACCAGCAGGGCGGGATACAGAATAACTGCGGCGGATACCCGGAAGCCCTCGGCCCATACGGATAAGTACAGCTGCCCGGAGAGCGCTACCAGCAGCCCAATCAACAGTTGGCGCTGCCAGAATTTCAGGTGAAAGAGGGAGAGACTGCTGAGATTTGGCCGATCCAGAATGTTCACCGCCCTTCTTTATTTCTTTTCTCCATCATAAGGGAAAACGCGTGACTGCGCAAGAGAAAATAGAAAACCCGGCGCCGGAATGCGGCGCCGGGAGAAATGATGAAACCAATCAGCCTCAGGCCAGGGCCTTCTTGGCGGTCTCGGTCAGCTGGGTGAAAGCGGCCTTGTCGTTGACAGCCAGCTCAGCCAGCATCTTGCGGTTGATCACGATGCCGGCCTTCTTCAGGCCGTTCATAAAGGTGGAGTAGTTCATCCCGTTCATCTTGCAGGCGGCGTTGATC
>DBFWXD010000174.1:0-3080 GCA_048215895.1 Eubacteriales bacterium | reverse complement strand
CCATAGTTGTACAGATGTTCCGGTACCCCATCACATCTTGCAACAGCCTGAGGTTAGTGATAATTTTTTATTGTATCACACCATCTATCCCTTTTCAATATACTAGATAATGCGTCCCTGTTTAAGAAAGGTGTTGATGATTCCAACTCCGGCGATTTCACCAGTGTGCCTTGCAGGAAGCATTCACGGATGATAAAATAATAAAGAGTAAAACATCAAAGAAATGTTTACGTCTATATAGATGAATTTATAGTTTTGGTCTTATCTTTTCGTGTGTGGGAATTGTAGTCAATATTGCATTTCTACTGATGAACTAAATGAAACCACAGAGTGAAAGGTATTAAGCTAATAAGAATTTGACAAAGGAGTGCAAAAATTATGATACCAAACTTTGGATTGATTATGATTTGTGTAATTCTTTCAATAGGTATAGGAGTGGCGGTTGCTATCTATAACGAGAAGAAAAAGAATGACAAAGATAAAGATTGACAAATTCTAATTTGTTATCTGAAATGCTGACCCATAGGCGCAAGGTTGAAATACACCTTTTATATTTTCGCCTAATTTTCTACATACTGGAGTAACCTCTTCCCTCCACTTTTCAAAGGTCTTCCGGCATCATCGTCGCCTATAACAAGGGCTCTGCACATTTTTTCGTGCAGAGCCCTATTTTTATTAGATGTAAGGCACCTCTTGGGCAAAGCCGCATTTCCGGGCGGAAGCTTCCAAGCGGGTGAGCGCTCCGGTCAGCTCAGAGCGGGGCATTCCAATTTGCAGGCGCAAAAAGCCGGTCCCGGCAGCGCCGTACTTGCTACCCAGGTCAGGCTCCACGCCGGCGGACAAGAAGAACCGCTCCAGCTCCAGCTCCGACAGCCCCAAGCCGCGGAAGTCCGCCCAAATTAGCGTACCAGCTCTGTGGCGCAGAAGCTTCACCGCCGGCATACAGCGGGCAAAGCAGTCCCGCACCAAGGACTCGTTCTCATGCACAAAGTCCATCAGCTCGTCGATCCACGCCTTGCCCTCATCTGTGTAGGCCGCCAACACCGCGGCCCGCATGAAGGGAGAGAGGCTGCCATAGTGATCGGCATCCCGCTGGGTGCGGTAGGCCTTCCGGATGGCCGCATCGGGGATGATCACATTGGAGTGGCTGGTACCGGTAAAATTGAACGCCTTGCCAAGACTGGTACAGATGATACAGTGGTCCAACGCGTTCGGAACGGCGGCATAGGGAACCATCAGACCGGGCTGCCACACATGCTCGGCAAAGATCTCGTCCGCCACCACCAGCACATGGTGCTTTTGGGCCAAAGCCGCCACCCGCTCCAAATCCTCCCGCTCCCATACATCCATAGTGGGGTTATGAGGGTTACAGAGGAGCATCAGTTTGTTTTCCGGTGCGGCCATTTTCTCCTCCAGGTCGGCAAAGTCCATCTCATACCGGTCACCCCGCAGTTGCAGGGGACTGTCCACTAATTTCCGACCGCAGTTGGCGATGGCGCGGGCATAGAGCAGATAGACCGGCTGCTGCACAATGATGCCGTCGCCGGGCTGAGTAAAGGCGCGGATGGAGGCACACATGGCCTGAAGGATCCCGTAGGACGGCACGATCCAGGAAGGTTCTATCTCCCAGCCGCGGACCTTTGCCATCCAGTTGACAACAGCCCGGATGTACAGGGGGTCATCGGAGTCGGTCCAACCATACAGACCACTCTGAGAAAACCTGGTCAGCGCGTCGATAATGCAGGGGGCGGTTTTTACATGCAGCTGTGCTCCGGCCATCACGGTATAGTCCGGTCGGAACCCGGTGCCGAAGCCGTAGTCAATGGCGTCGGCCAGAGTTTGAAAGTCAAAAGACATAGCTCAGTTCTCTCCCTTTCGATGTTCAGGCCCCAGAACCGTGCCGCTGCGCACATGGGTATGGACGCCGTGGTCCACGGCGATCTGCCCGGCCACCAGCACATAGTCCAGTCCCTGCGGGCCATGTCGGGGATCAGCAAGATTTTCCCTGGCAGAGAAATGCTCCCAGTCCAGTACCAACAGATCGGCAGCCAGACCTTGGGAGACAAAGCCCCGGTCGGTCAGTCCCAGGGTGCGGGCCGCATTGCCGGTAAGCTTGCGTATCGTCTCTTCTATGGCAGCGCCCTTGTCCCGCTCCGTCTCCAGAAACACGGTCATCCCCTCGTATGTGGCGGGCGAGCCGCACTCCAGCGGCAGGTCGCCCTCGGACAGGGCCGCGTCGTAGTCCAAGGTCCAGGTATCCAGACCAATGGTGGCCTCCGTTCGGGCCACAAAGGCGTCCCGGTCGGGGGTATGTTCCGGACGGCGCCCCAGGGAAATCATAGCGGCGTAGGGGTCTTCGGTCAGCACATCCAGCAGCAGCTCCAGGCTGTCTGCCCCCTGCGCTGCCTCTCGAATCGTTTTGCCTACACAGCCTGCCCGCTGCACACGGGTAAACCGGTAGCGGGTGTCCCAGGCTGGGTCGGCCTGCGGATCAAAGCGGGTAAAGACCCCCTGAGACGGATGGCGTCCGGTCCGGATCTCCTCAACAACCTGCCGCCGAAAGTCAGGCAGGGTCAACGCCCGGGAAAAAGCGGCACAGCCCCCACACCGCTCCACGTAGGGTTGGAACAGAGAGGCGGCCATAGGGTAGTGGAAGGGACCATAGGCGTACTTGGGGATCACATCCCAGGTGACGTTTACACCCGCCTGCCGGGCTCGGTCCAGCTCCTCCAGCGTCTTGGCCACGGCGGCACGGATCAAACCGTCGTGGGCCGGGGTGACGTTGTAGCCGTTTTGTATGTGGCTGACATGGATGCGGACGCCGCTCTCCCGTCCCAGGTCCAAAAATTCCCGCAGACCGTCCAGGAAGCTCTGAGCATGGCCATAATAGGGGTGGCTGCGGCTGCGGGTGTGAGCAGTGACGATGCCGCCCCGGGCAGCCACCAGCTTCATCAGGCGCAGCAGTTCCTCCCGCCCGGCAAAGAGGCCCGGCTCATAGTCCAGGCCCAGACTCAGTCCCAGCGCGCCGCCATCCATGGCCTCGCTGAGGGCGCCCTCCATGGCGGCGATCTCCGTCTCAG
>DBFWXD010000173.1:0-3152 GCA_048215895.1 Eubacteriales bacterium | reverse complement strand
GAGGAGGGCCACTACAATAGAATCAAAAGGGAGGTGCTGACATGGCACATGAGATTCTCACCTTAAAGCTGCGGGAATTGGAAGATCAGTTCTCCCATTTAAGCCGCCGCATTTGCTCCAGCCAGACTGCCGGCCATGAACAGCTCCAGCAGGATATGGCCGCTCTGTCTCAGGAATGGAACCAGGCCTCAGCCGACCTGCGGCAAAGCCTGCAGCAATCCCGGGCACAGATCGCCTCGGTACTGGCCAACGCCTATGCTGAAGTGGAACAGGCTATCCAGCGGGCTGACAACACCTTACAGGGCCACGGACACACGCCAGAAGATTCCGATGCTTCCAGCGAAGAAAAGATTCTTATCGCCGAATATTCCCTTGATTTTGCTCTGCTGGCCGCAAACCGGGCGCTGCTGCTCTCCCTGCAGGCCATCGACGCTCAGCTCACCCAAGAAGAAAGGAGACCGCTATGAAAGAGGTTAAAACCCCAAAAAGGCCGCTTATCTATTACTACTGCATTGTCCTTCTGATCATCCTGCTGTTTAACATGCTCATCACGCCTATGCTGTCCCGCAATCAGGTTGTCGAGGTGGATTACGGCACCTTTATGGATATGATAGACGAGAAGAACATCGGCGCCGTCCAGGTGGAGGACTCCCAAATCCTGTTTACCGACAAGGAAGAGACCGTTGTCTATAAAACCACCCCCATGGAGGATGCGACGCTGACGCAGCGCCTGCACGACTCCGGCGCGGAGTTTGCCCGGGTCATCGAAGAGCCCATCTCCCCCCTGTGGAGCTTCCTGCTGACCTTTATTCTCCCCATCCTGATCTTTGTGGCTCTGGGCCAGTATATGCGGAAAAAGCTGATCGAACAGGCGGGCGGCGGCAAGGGCTCCATGGCCTTCGGCATGGGACGCAGCAACGCAAAAATCTACGTGCAGTCCACTAAGGGCATCAAGTTTGATGACGTGGCCGGAGAAGACGAGGCAAAGGAAAGCTTGGCCGAAATTGTGGATTATCTCCACAACCCCAAAAAATATACTGACGCGGGAGCCTCCATGCCCAAGGGCATTTTGTTGGTAGGCCCTCCGGGCACCGGCAAAACCATGCTGGCCAAAGCAGTAGCCGGTGAAGCGGACGTCCCCTTCTTCTCCATCTCCGGCTCCGAATTTGTGGAGATGTTTGTGGGCATGGGCGCCTCGAAGGTGCGTGACCTGTTCAAGCAGGCCAAGGAAAAGGCCCCTTGCATCGTGTTCATCGACGAAATCGATGCCATTGGTCAAAAACGAAATTCCGGCTCCTACGGCGGCAATGACGAGCGGGAACAGACCTTGAATCAGCTGCTCACGGAAATGGACGGTTTCGAAGAAAACACCGGCGTAATCATTTTGGCTGCCACCAACCGCCCGGAGTCTCTTGACCCCGCCCTCACCCGTCCCGGACGTTTTGACCGCAGAGTACCGGTGGAACTGCCCGACCTGAAGGGCCGTGAGGCCATTTTGAAGGTCCACGCCAAAAAGATCAAGACAGCCGAGGATGTGGACTTCCACACCATCGCCCGTATGGCAGCGGGCGCTTCCGGCGCAGAACTGGCCAATATCATCAACGAGGCCGCACTGAGGGCCGTACGGAATGGACGCATCATCGTCAACGAGTCGGACCTGGAAGAGAGCATTGAAGTGGTCATTGCCGGCTACCAGAAAAAGAACGCCGTCCTCTCCGACCAGGAAAAGAAGATCGTTGCCTATCACGAAATCGGCCACGCCCTGGTGGCTGCCAAGCAGTCCAACTCTGCGCCGGTACAGAAGATCACCATTATCCCCCGTACCTCCGGCGCTCTGGGCTACACCATGCAGGTGGACACGGGAGACAAGTATCTGCTGACCAAAGAGGAGTTGGAAAACAAAATTGCCACCTATACCGGCGGTCGTGCGGCGGAGGAAATTATCTTCGGTCAAATTACCACCGGTGCCTCCAACGACATTGAACAGGCCACTAAATTGGCCCGCGCCATGGTCACCCGCTATGGCATGAGCGAGGACTTTGACATGGTTGCCATGGAAACGGTTCAAAACCAGTACCTGGGCGGAGATACTTCCCTGTCCTGCTCCCCGGACACCCAGCGTGAAATCGACCAGAAAGTGGTGGATGTGGTTCGGGCGCAGCACAAAAAGGCCAAGGAAATTTTGATAGAGAACCGTGACAAACTGGATGAGCTGGCCAAGTTCCTCTATGAAAAGGAAACTATCACCGGCGAGGAGTTTATGGAAATCTTGACAGGAGGGGATCGGCAATGAGAAGACGTTCCGGGTTTGGATGGCTGGAACTGATCATCGGCATTGTCCTGATCGGGTTGGGGGTTCTAACCTTTGTCAAGCCTGATCTTGCCCTGACCAGTATGGTGTTTCTCTATGGCATTGCCGCTGTAATTATGGGAATCGCCGATCTCATTTTGTACATACAAGTGGAGCGATATACCGGCATTGGTCCCATTCTCGCTCTGATTTCCGGAATATTAAGTGTCATGTCGGGCATTGTGCTGGTGGTGTATCCCAGTACTGGAATTCTGGTACTGACCGTGCTGTTTCCGATCTGGTTCATCGCCCACTGCATCTCCAGGCTGTCCCACCTCAATCATATCCGTCTGACTGCCGGGGAGGGAATGTACTATTTTACCTTCGCCACCAATATCATCGGACTGATTTTAGGGTTTATGATGCTCCTCAATCCGCTGTTTACCCTGACCACCATCCGCTGCTTTGCCAGTATCTATCTCATCCTGCTGGGCATCGACAGCATCGCGATGGCAGTCAGCCGTATTGGAACTCACTTCTGATTTTCTAAATTGGGTCACATTTTTCCTCTGGACATCGTATCCACAGCATAATATAAATTTAGTTGAAAGAGCAAAAAGAAGGACACGACTTCGTCGTGTCCTTCTTTTGGGAACGTGCGAATAGTTTTTGAGGACGTGCTTCCAAATCTACACCCGAAACCAAATCGCAACCCAGCTCGTGACACGGCCCTTCTGGGCCGCGCCGCAAGTGTGACGTAAATTCGGAGCGCAGCGAAGAATTGCGCAGGGGCGGCTTCGCCGTCCCCGAGCATTTTAATCTAAAGGGTGGAGCCGCCCTATGAGCGGCGAAACCCAAAAAG
>DBFWXD010000172.1:0-6594 GCA_048215895.1 Eubacteriales bacterium | reverse complement strand
GTGTAATCAACCAGCTCCACCAGCTCATTCCAATAGGCAACCACAGCACAGGTCAGGGCTGCAACAGACAGGGACAAAGCCACAATCTTCAGCACTAAGCGGGCAACTTTCATAGAGGGTTCCTCCTTCTGTTTTGCTGTTGTCCTAAGTCTACATGATTTCAGCAAAAATTACAATGATAATTTGTGAATTTTAATGTGAATTTTCCGGTGAAATTCGTCGGTACAGGGCTCCATTCTCAGGCTGAACGCCCCGCTGCTCCATCAGCTGCTCCACTGTCACAAAGCAGTACCCCTGGGACAGCAGGGCATCCACGATCCGAAGCGCCGCCTCCACCGAGCTTTCAAAGATGTCGTGCATCAAAATGATGTCTCCATCCCGCACATGCTCCAGCACCGAAGCCACAATCCGCTCCACATCCTGATCTTTCCAGTCCTCCGGGTCCACCGACCACAAAATCAGAGGACAGTCACACCACTGCTCCACCGACTGATCGATAATCCCATAGGGCGGACGGAGCCAGAAGTCTCCCTCGCCCAGAATTCCGGTGAGTTTAGCCCGGGTCTTGCCAACCTGAAGATCAAAATCCCCCCGGCTCAGATCCGTGACAATCACATGGTCATAGGTATGAACCCCGATCTGGTGCCCATCCGCCGCCATCCGTTCGATCAGTGCCTCACTGCCGTCAATACGGCTGCCCACCAAAAAGAAGGTGGCAGGCACCTCCCGCAAAGCCAGACCATCCAGCAGAGGCCCTGTGGTTTTATTCCGGGGGCCGTCGTCAAAGGTCAAAGCCACCAAAGGCGGGCAATCCAGTTCCACCTGGGCCGGGCCCACCGCCTGCCTCAGCCGCCCCTCACCGGAAAACACAGGGATCAGGGCCAAGGCACACACCACCGCCGTCACCCTTCGCCAATTCACCGCCTCGCCGCCTTTCCAAACGCATTCACAGTCAGTATGCGCAGGGAACGCAAACTATTGCGATGAAAAAATTACCTAAAAAAGAGCCCGGCTGTTTTGCCGGGCTCTTTTTCGTTTTGATTAGGGGTTGGGTACCACTTCCACGGTGTAGCCCAGGTCCTTCAGGCCCTGAACAATGCCGCCGGAGCCGATCATATGTCCAGCTCCCACCACCAGAAGTCCGGTGTGGGAGCCCTCCTGCTCCAGATAGTCGGCCGCATAGGTGATCATGCCGGGGTCCCGGTCGGTGAAGAGCTTACTCTCCAGTTCATCCGCGCCGTTGATAATCTCATCCTTGGGGTAGGACTTGGCAAAGCCCTCCACATCCCGGGTTTTCCACTGATCCATCCACAGGCTGATCTGCTCCACGCCCTCTTCCACGGCAGCCTGACCTTCCTGGGTCAGCGCTTCCTCACCCAGCACGGCGGTGAGGGCAGACTTGGTGCTCTCATCCATGGTATTGGGGTCCAGAAGCATCATCAGGCCGCTGGCCAGATAGACTTCCTGATACTCCGGAGAGAGCGTATCAAAAATCCCGCCCTGGAAGGCGTAGGTCTCCACCGCACCGATGTCAATGCCGGCGTTGGCCGCCTTGGCGTTGACGTAGAGGTCAATGGCCATAGCGTTGCTGCCGGAGGTATCATCCAGCAAAGACATGGACTGGAAGCTGCTGGCCAGAGCCCAGGCTTTATACTGGGACACAGTCGCCTCGTCCATTCCCAGCGCGGAGGCGGTATTCACCACCACCTGGTAGAGTTCCGGAGAGATATGGTCAGCCAGAGTGGTGCCATCGGAGTAGACCTGCATGGCGGCAAACTCAGCCAGACCAGCCTGATCGTTGAAATCCAGCTCAAAGGACACCTGATCCGCATTGAGGATAATGTCCCGCAGCTGCTTGTGGACAGGATAGACATGGTTCCGATCGGTGTGGATGCTTCCCAGCAGGTAGAGGGTGTTGCCGTTGCCCTCCGCCTTCCACAAAAGGCCCAGGGACCCGGCGTTCTGCTGATCATAGAGGTTCAGCACAAGGCTGTCCGCCATGGTGACAGCTTCCAGATATGTACAGTTTCGGTCCAGGTCCAGCCCGCTGCCGTCTCCGGCCAGGGCGCCCACAGAGGTCATAAAGGCCTCAGGCCCCTCCTCCACACCGGGGAAGGCATAGGCGGCCGCCTCCTGATAGAGGGCATTGACCACGCCGCCCCGGGTAGTATCAATCACCAGGGCAGTCTCATCCGCTCCCCGCTGTTCCATCTCCAGCAGGGCCAGCTTGTCCCCCACTGCCTGGGTCAGGCTGGTGAGCTGTTCCTTGGTAATGGTCTGGCTGTGCTGGGTATAGATTTCATCTCCAAACAGGCCCATGGCATAGCCGTCCGCCAGCACGCCGTAGGCCCAGTCGGGGATGGGCTGCGGGGCTTCCTCCGCAGCGGACACAGGAATGGCCCCACCGGCCATACACAGGGTCAGCAGGAGGGCAAGAAGTTTTTTCATACTTGTTTTCTTCCTTTCTTCCGGGACAAAGATTTTGCTTCATTGTAGCATGACAGGGGGGAAAGTCAATTTATTTTTTCTTAAATTTTCTGGCAAAAGGCCGCCTTTCGGCGGCCTTTTGGAAGTGATTTACTGCTTTGGCACCGTTTTGGTAATGGTAGCCTTGGGATCTTCGGTATCAAAGATGGTCTTGGCTCCCGCCGCCAGACCCGCCAGGCCCTGGATCTCACTGGGAATGATGATCTTGGTGGCCTTGCCGTTGGCGGCTGCGGTAAAGGCCTCCAGAGCCTTGATCTTGATGACGCCGTCGCCGGGATCAGCCTCATTGATGAGCTTAATGGCATCAGCGGTGGCCTGCTGCACCTTCATGATGGCTTCCGCTTCTGCCTCAGCCTCCAGAATCTTGGCCTGCTTGGCGCCCTCGGCCTGGAGGATAGCCGCCTGCTTGGCCGCGTCGGCCCGGAGGATGGCGGACTGCTTCTCGCCCTCGGCCACCAGGATCTGGGACTGTTTTTGTCCCTCGGCCTGGAGGATAGCCTCACGGCGCTCACGCTCGGCCCGCATCTGCTTCTCCATGGACTCCTGGATATCGCGGGGCGGCATAATGTTCTTCAGCTCCACCCGGTTTACCTTGATGCCCCAGCTGTCGGTGGCCTCGTCCAGGATGGCGCGCATTTGGCTGTTGATGTGGTCACGGCTGGTGAGGGACTGGTCCAGCTCCAGATCGCCGATGATGTTGCGCAGGGTGGTGGCGGTGAGGTTCTCAATGGCGGACATGGGATTTTCCACCCCATAAGTGTAGAGCTTGGGATCGGTAATCTGGAAATAGATCACCGTATCGATCTGCATGGTCACGTTATCCTTGGTGATAACGGGCTGGGGCGGGAAATCCACCACCTGCTCCTTCAGGGACACGTTCTTGGCCACCCGCTCCACAATGGGCACCTTAAAGTGGACGCCCACGCCCCACACAGTGCGGAAGGCACCCAGCCACTCAATAACATAGGCCCGGGACTGCGGTACAATGCGCACGATGCTGGCCAGAATGGCGAAGAGGATGATCGCTACCACAATGACAACGACCGTAGTAATGATATACTCCATAACTGACTCTCCTTCTCTTCTTTTTTATTAAGTTTTGCTCTCTACAATGACCTTTACTCCTTCGATCCGCAGTACGCGCACCTGGGTTCCCTCGGGAATCACAACATCATGGGCCGAACGTGCGGACCAAATCTGTCCGTCCACCCGCACCTGTCCCCGTGCCTGGGCATTGTCCACCGTCTCGGTGACCAGGGCAGTCTCTCCCAGCACACGGTCCGCATTGGTCCGGGCAACCTTATTCTGAAACATCTTCTTGCTCAGGGGCTTGAACAGCAGAAGGCTGATGGCGGACAGGCCCAGAAAAACTCCGATCTGGACCAAAAGTCCTCCGCCCAGGGCCGCCGCGGCCATGCCTCCCAGGGAACCAATGGCAAACCATACGGACACCAGTCCCACTGTCAGTCCTTCGCCCACGGCAAACACAACAAAGGCAATCAACCAGAATACCGTCATGCTCATATCATCCCCTCCTCTCTTTCCGACGATGGAGCATCTCGGTTTATTTGGCTCCATCATATCATAGGCCGAACATAATTACCACAGATTCTTTCCATCGTTAACAAATTTTTAATTTAAAGCAGTAAAAAGGACCGTCTTTCGACGATCCTTTTCTCTCTTATCCTTTTGCCACCGCTTCCGCCACCCGGATGCCGTCCACAGCGGCACTGACGATACCTCCGGCGTACCCCGCGCCCTTCCCACAGGGCAAAGCCCTGTGGGTTCCCATGGAAATTTAAATCCTCGGGCGAACTAAATTCGCCCTGCGGAAATTCTTCGCTGCGCTCGAATTTACGGCCTGACGGCCGCCCCATCCATGATGGGGCCCCGGCGAGGGCTTTACCCTTTTGCCACCGCTTCCGCCACCCGGATGCCGTCCACAGCGGCACTGACGATACCTCCGGCGTAACCTGCGCCCTCGCCGCAGGGATAGAGGCCGCGGACTGCAGACTGCAAGTCCTCACCCCGCAAAATCCGCACCGGGGAGGAGGAACGGGTCTCCACACCGGTGAGCACGCTGTCCGGGGCAGCAAACCCATGAAGTTTGCGGTCCAGCAGGGGCAGCGACGCTCGCAGGGTATCGCTCACCGCTTCGGGCAAACAGCTGTCCACCTGGGTCCAGCACACACCCGGCCGATAGGTAGGCAGAATCCCCCCCGGTCCCTCCGAGGGCCGCCGGGCCAGAAAATCTTCCACCCGCTGGGCCGGAGCATAGTAATTCTCTCCGCCCAGGCGGAAGGCGGCCCGCTCCCACTCCTCCTGGAAGGTCACACCGGCCAGCACGTCCTCCCCTGGGAAATCCTCCGGGCCCACGCCCACCAGAAGGCCTCCGTTGATATTGGCTCCGTCCCGGGCGCGCAGGCTCATTCCGTTGGTGACCACGCCGCCCCGCTCCGAGGCGGCCGCCACCACCTGTCCGCCGGGGCAGACGCAGAAGGTGAAGGCAGAGCGGCCATTTGGCAGATGGCAGGCCAGCTTATAGTCCGAGGGAGGCAGCTGCTCGAAGGCCGGGCCGTACTGCTGGCGGCTGATGGTCTTTTGATCGTGCTCAATGCGCACCCCGATGGCAAAGTTCTTCTTTTCCATGGGGACTCCCACATCCCGAAGCATCCGGAAGGTATCCCGGGCAGAGTGACCGGGGGCCAGAACTAAGGCGTCACAGGCCAGGCGGTACTCCCCCTCCGGACCCGCAACGCATATTTCCTTCAGCCCATCCCCTTCCAGCACCAGGCCCTCCAGCCTGTGGCCGAAGCGGACATCGCACCCCAGAGAAATAAGCTCCTCCCGGATGGTCTTCACCACCTGGCGCAGCACATCGGTGCCCACATGGGGCTTGTGGGAATATTTCACATCCCGGGGGGCTCCCGCCTCCACCAGTGTATCTAGCACCGCTCCAATCCGGGGGTCGTGGGTGCCGGTAGTCAGCTTCCCGTCGGAAAACGTACCGGCTCCTCCCTCGCCGAACTGAACATTAGAGCTCTCATCCAGCTTACCCCCGGCCCAGAATTTCTCCACATCCGCCGTCCGGGCGTCTACATTCTTCCCCCGCTCCAGCACAATGGAGGGGATGCCGCTGCGGGCCAGATACAAGGCGGCAAACAGTCCCGCCGGTCCCATGCCCACCACCACAGGGGGCAGCTGGGAAGACCGTTCCACCTTGGGAAAGGTATAGCTCCGCCGCTGCACCAGAGTGACGTTCTTCCCGGGCGCTCTCTGCACCAGCCGCTCCTCCTGGGCCATGGACAGCTCTACTGTATAGACATAGTGGGTCTCGTTCTTATTCCGGGCATCAATGGATTGCCGGACAATCTCCAGCTCCCCCAGCTCCCCGGGGCGCACGCCCAGAGCCCGGGCCGCCCGCTTGCGAAGCTGCTCCATGTCCCCGCCGGGAGGCAGGGGCAGATTTCCAATGCGGATCATGCAATCACCATACTTTTCTTTGGGGCCTTGCCCTTATTTTTTCTTATTGTATCATAGTTACTAGGGAAAGAAAACGCATTTTTCTTCCAGAAAAATGCCCGCCGGCCTTTCAGCCGGCGGGCGCTTCTGGATAAAATTACAGGAAAATCTTGCTCTCGGCCCGGCGGGCAGCATACTGATCCTCCAGCTCGTGCTGGTGATACAGGTAGCCCTCATGGTCGAAGTACTTGGCACCCATGGGGCACTTCTTCACGCAGGCACAGCACTTGATGCACTTGCCCACCACATTGGACACATCATTGGGGTCGATGGAACCCATGGGGCACAGGCGGGCACACAGGCCACACTTGACGCACTTGTCCGGATCGGTAACAGGCTTCGCCTTCAGGAAGTCCTTGATGGGCTCGCCATGGCGGTCCCTGGGGGTGTAGTAGGGCCGGATGGGGTCGCAGCCCTCCACAAAAACGGGGGCATCCGGCAGCTGGGAGAGCTCCCTCACCTTCTGGACGGTCTTCTGACCCAGCTCGTCCACCAGAGCCATGTCCGCGTCATCGGGACGGCCAGCACCCAGGATCTTAGAGAAGGAATGCTCGCCCACGATGGCGGCGGCGGAAATGGGACAGA
>DBFWXD010000171.1:0-3370 GCA_048215895.1 Eubacteriales bacterium | reverse complement strand
CCGACTGGAACCCCTCCAGATAGCGCCGCATCTGCTCCGCCTCCAGGCCGGGCACCGCCCACAGCGCCCCCCGGGCACACACCTGCAAAACGGTATTGCCCCTTCGGGCTCCCCGAAGCTTCCCGCCCTGCCGGAAACAGCGCCGAGCCTGTTCTCCCTCCCGGGCGGCCAGGTAATAGTTGTCCAGCAGCCACCGCGCCCCTCCGGGCAGTTCCTCCTCGCCGCCCCCTTGGGCGCTGAACCGCTCCCGGAGCCGGGCGCACCGTGCCAGGTTCTCCTTCACCTCACCGGCCAACGCCCGGGCAGACCGCACCCCCTCCGGGCGCACCTCTTTCGCTGTATTCACCGCATATTGCACCAGATGGGCGTCATCCATGGGGACGCGCGCTGGAGACATACCAATCCCTCCTTCAATGTTCGGCCTTTCCCTCCAGTTTCCCCCCGCGCCTGGGGGAATATACCAAAAAAGAAAGTACGCACATGCAAGTAATTTTACTTGACAAACAGAGTGAAATGTGGTAGACTTCCGATTGTAAAGTTTATGAGCTTTACATTTACCACTCAAAAATGTGGGCAAACCGCTTTTTTGAGGCTTTTATTTTGCTTCGAGGAGGTCCGCTGGGATGAAAAGTCAGGCTTACCGCATGGCCATGCTGTACGATTTCTACGGCGATGTGCTTACCGATCGCCAGAAGGAGTTCTACGACCTCTACTACAACGAAGACCTCTCCCTGGGCGAGATTGCCGAAAACTACGGCATCACCCGCCAGGGCGTCCGGGATGTGATCGTCCGGGCCGAGGCCGTTCTCACGGAGCTGGAAGACAAGACCGGGCTCATCAAGCGCTTTCACACCATGCACAGCCAGCTGGAGCAGATCGCTCAGGACGCCGAGCGCGCCCGGCAGCTGGCCGTCCAGTTGGATCACAGCGAACTGGAGAGCATTGCTCTCCGGATTCAGGATACCGCCCAGAAGCTTTTGGAGGAATAATCCATGGCATTTGAAGGACTTTCCGAAAAGCTCTCCGCTGCGTTCAAAAAGCTCCGGGGAAAAGGGCGGCTGTCTGAGGCCGATGTAAAGGAGGCCATGCGGGAAATCCGCCTGGCTCTGCTGGAGGCCGACGTCAGCTACAAGGTGGTCAAGCAGTTTGTGGCTCAGGTCACGGAAAAGGCTGTGGGCTCCGACGTACTGGAGGCCCTGTCTCCCGCCCAGCAGATTGTAAAAATCGTCAACCAGGAGCTCACCGAGCTGATGGGCGGCGCCAGCACCAAGCTGACCATCGCCTCCAAGCCCCCCACGGTGGTCATGATGGTCGGCCTGCAGGGCGCTGGTAAAACCACCAACGCCGCCAAGCTGGCCGGGCTTATGAAGCGCAAGGAAAACAAGCGCCCCCTCCTGGTCGCCTGTGACATCTACCGTCCCGCCGCCATCAAGCAGCTGGAGGTTGTGGGTGAGCAATTGGGCATTCCCGTGTTCCAAATGGGGCAGACAAACCCCGTGGACATTGCCAAGGCCGCCATTGAGCACGCCACCAAGCACGGCAACGACATGGTCTTTCTGGACACCGCCGGCCGGCTCCATGTGGACGAGGAGCTCATGGACGAGCTGCGCAACATCAAGGCCGCTGTGGAGCCCACCGAGATCCTGCTGGTGGTGGACGCCATGATTGGTCAGGACGCGGTAAACGCCGCCAAGGCTTTTGACGACGCCCTGGACATCGACGGCGTGGTGCTCACCAAGCTGGACGGCGACGCCCGAGGCGGCGCGGCTCTCTCCATCCGGGCAGTCACCGGCAAGCCCATCAAGTTTGTGGGCATGGGCGAAAAGCTGGACCAGATCGAGGTCTTCCACCCCGACCGCATGGCCAGCCGAATTCTGGGCATGGGCGATATGCTCTCCCTCATCGAAAAGGCCGAGCAGTCCTTCGACCAGAAAAAGGCCCTGGAGCTTCAGGAGAAGCTGCGGAAAAACAAATTTACCCTCACTGATTTTTACGAGCAGATGACCCAGTTGAAAAACATGGGCTCGCTTACCGATATTGCCGGGATGCTCCCCGGCGTGAAGGCCTCCGACTTGGAGGGGGCCACCATGGACGAAAAACTGCTGCAGCGCATGGAAGCCATCATCACTTCCATGACCCCCTATGAGCGTGAAAACCCCAGTGTGCTGAATTCCAGCCGGAAAAAGCGCATTGCGGCCGGTTCCGGCACGCAGGTGGTGGATGTCAACCGTCTGCTCAAGCAGTTTGAGATGCTCCAGACCATGACCAAGCAATTTTCCGGCGGAAAGCTCCCCCGGAATATGCGCAAGATGATGGGCAAAAAGGGCGGATTCCCCGGTATGGGCGGCGGAATGCCTGGCCTGCCTTTCTAAAATCCTTTGTTGGCAAGGCGTGGCACACGCTTTCCATATACAGAAACAATTCTTTGGAGGTGAATATAAATGGTTAAGATCAGACTGCGTCGTATGGGCGCCAAGAAGGCTCCCTTCTACCGCATCGTGGTGGCTGACTCCCGCTACCCCCGTGACGGCCGCTTCATCGAGGAGATCGGCTACTATAACCCCGTGGAGAACCCCGCCGAGCTGAAGGTGGACGTGGACCGCGCCCAGGCTTGGATCAAGACCGGCGCTCAGCCCACTGAGACCGTCCGTGACCTGCTGAAAAAGGCCGGTGCCCTGTAAGGCTGGAGGTTTTGCACACAATGAAAGAGCTTCTGACCTATGTTGCCCAGAACCTGGTGGAACACCCCGAGCAGGTGTCTGTCGCTGAGGTCGAGGGCGACGGCGAAACTGTGCTGGAACTCCGGGTGGCCCCGGAGGATATGGGCAAGGTCATCGGCCGCCAGGGCCGCATTGCCAAGGAGATCCGTATCCTGATGCGTTCCGCTGCTCAGCGCTCCGGAAAACATGTCAGCGTAGAAATCGTCGATTAACAACAAAGGCGCAGGGGTTTCCCTGCGCCTTTGCTCTATCAAACGGAGGTCTATTATAATGCTTCAGCAATATTTAGAGGTGGGCAAGGTAACCAATGTCCACGGCCTGATGGGAGAGGTCCGGGTCCAGCCCTGGGCGGACAGTCCCGATTTTCTCTGCAAATTTAAAACTCTCTATGTGGACAAGACCCACTGGCCCATTGAAGTGGAGCGCGCCCGGGTCCACAAGAACATGGTCATCATCAAGTTCCGCGGCGTCACCGACGTGCCCAGCGCCCTGGCCATGCGAAACGCCATTTTGTATATTGACCGTGCCGATGCCAACCTCCCCGAAGGGAGCTTCTTCCTGGCCGACATCTACGGTATGGAGGTCCGGGACGCCCAAAGCGGCGAAGTGCTGGGCAAAATCGCCGACGTGCTCACCCTGCCGGCCAACAA
>DBFWXD010000170.1:0-9310 GCA_048215895.1 Eubacteriales bacterium | reverse complement strand
ATGCGGGGATGTACTGCCTGGCCGATGAGGCCCACGGCACCCACTTCTACTTTGGCGAAAACATGCCCGTCTCCGCCATGGCGGCCGGGGCCGATATGGCGTCGGTATCCATGCACAAAAGCGGCGGCAGCCTCACCCAGTCCAGCCTTCTGCTCACCGGCCCCGCTCTCCAGGAGGGCCACGTGCGCAAGATCATCAACCTGACCCAGACCACCTCCGGCAGCTACCTGCTCATGTCCAGCCTGGACATCAGCCGCCGGAACCTGGCCCTCCGGGGCAAGGAAGTATTCCGTCAGGTGGTGGCCATGGCGGAGTATGCCCGGGAGGAAATCAACGCCATCGGCGGCTATTACGCCTTTGGTCGGGAGCTCATCAACGGGGACTCCATCTTCGACTTCGACCCCACCAAGCTCTCCGTCCACACCCGGGACATCGGCCTTGCGGGCATCGAGGTCTATGACCTGCTGCGTGACGAGTACGACATCCAGATTGAGTTCGGCGACATCGGCAATATCCTGGCCTATCTGTCCATCGGCGACCGGTATCAGGAGCTGGAGCGGCTGGTCAGCGCCCTGGCGGAGATCCGCCGCCGCTACCAGACCGACAGCAGCGGCCTGATGAATCAGGAGTATATCGACCCCGAAGTGGTCACCAGCCCTCAGGAAGCCTTCTATGCCGACAAGGAGAGTGTCCCCCTGGAGGACAGTGTGGGCAAGGTGTGCAGCGAGTTTGTCATGTGCTATCCCCCGGGAATTCCTATTCTGGCTCCCGGGGAGCGGATTACCAAAGAAATTTTGGAATACATCCAGTACGCCAAGGCAAAAGGCTGCTCCATGACCGGCCCCGAAGATCCGGAGATTGAACGGATCAATATTCTCACTCAGGAGGTGGGCTGATGGAACTGTGGTTTAGTGAGTTTCATACCCCCGATGTAAAGCACAGCCTGCGGGTGAACCGGCACCTCTACTCCAAGAAGAGCGACTATCAGCAGATCGACATCTACGACACCCCGGAGTTTGGCAAGGTGCTCACTCTGGACGGCAACGTTATGCTCACCGAGCGGGATGAGTTCATTTACGACGAGATGATCACCCACGTGCCCATGGCCGTCCACCCCAACGTCCGCGATGTGCTGGTAATTGGCGCGGGAGACGGCGGCGTGGTTCGGGAGCTGGCTCGATATGAGTGCATCCAGTCCATCGATCTGGTGGAAATGGACGAGCAGGTGGTCAACGCCTGCCGCCAGTATCTGCCGGAAAACGCCTGCCGGCTGGACGATGCCCGGGTGCACATCTACTTTGACAACGCCCTGCGCTTCATTCGCCGCCGCCATGCCCAGTATGACCTGATCATCGTGGATTCCACCGACCCCTTCGGCCCCTCGGAGGGTTACTTCACCCGGGAGTTTTACGGCATCTGCTATAACGCCCTCCGGGAGGACGGGATCATGGTCAACCAGCAGGGCAGCCCCTTCTACCGCCATGACGCCGAGGCCATCCAGCGCAGCCACAAACGCATCGTCAGCACCTTTCCCATCAGTCGGGTCTATCAGGCCCACATCCCCACCTACGCCGCCGGCTACTGGCTGTTCGGCTTTGCCAGCAAGAAGTACCACCCCATCGACGACTTTGACCGGGAGAAGTGGAAGAGCCTGCACCTGAAAACCAATTATTATACCGTCCGCCTCCACGCGGGAGCCTTCTTCCTGCCCGCATTTCTGGAGCGGATGCTGGAGGAGGTAGAGTGATGACCCCCAATGTTGAGACCTTTATCGGCTGCGATCGTTCCTTTGAAGAGGCAGATATCATCCTCTTCGGCGCTCCCTTTGACTCCACCACCAGCTTTCGCCCCGGCGCCCGCTTTGGTTCGGCCGCCATGCGCCACGAGAGCTTTGGTCTGGAGACATACAGTCCCTACCAGGACAAGGACCTTACCGACTGTGCCGTCTTCGACAGCGGCGATTTGGAGCTGTGCTTCGGCAGTGCGGAGATGGCCCTTCAGGATATCGAGGCCCGCTCCGAAGAGATCCTGTCCGCAAATAAACTGCCCCTGCTCATCGGCGGGGAACATCTGGTGACCCTGGGCAGCTTCCGGGCGGTACACAAGCGCTGGCCCGATGTCCATATCATCCACTTTGACGCCCACGCCGACCTGCGCTGCGATTACCTGGGCGCCAAGCTCAGCCACGCCTGCGTCATCCGCCGCTGCCACGAGCTGGTGGGGGACGGCCGCATCCACCAGTTTTGCATCCGCAGCGGCGACCGGGAGGAGTTCCGCTTTGCCAAGGCCCATACCGACCTGCACCCCTTCGACTTTGTGGGGCTGGAGGAGCTGACCCAGGCTCTGGCCCAGAGCGGTACGCCGGTATACTTCACCATCGACCTGGACTGCCTGGACCCCTCCATGTTCCCCGGCACCGGCACCCCCGAGGCGGGAGGCGTCACCTTCCCCCAGCTGCTGGAGGCCATCCGGCTGGTGGCCAAGACAAACGTAGTGGGAGCAGATGTAAACGAGCTGGCTCCCATGCTGGACCAGAGCGGCGTGTCCACTGCCACCGCCTGCAAGGTGCTGCGTGAGCTGCTGCTGGCCCTGTCCAAGTAAACCAAAGTGTAAAAAATCCAATCATTTTAAGCATAAAGGAGAATATAGTATGAGTAGAGTATTAGTAATCGGCTGCGGCGGCGTGGCCAATGTGGCCATCCGCAAGTGCTGCCAGGTCAGCGACGTGTTTTCCGAGCTGTGCATCGCCAGCCGCACCAAGTCCAAGTGTGACAAGCTGGCCCAGGAGCTCCAGGGCAAGACCGCCACCAAGATCACCACCGCCCAGGTGGATGCCGACAAGGTGGAGGAGGTCGTGGCCCTCATCAAGAGCTACCAGCCCGACCTGGTGATGAACATCGCCCTCCCCTATCAGGATCTGACCATCATGGACGCCTGCCTGGAGTGCGGCGTCAACTACATGGACACCGCCAATTACGAGCCCGAGGACATCGAGGAGCCCGAGTGGAAGGCCGCCTATGAGAAGCGCTGCAAGGAGAAGGGCTTCTCTGCCTACTTCGACTACACCTGGCAGTGGGCCTACCGGGAGAAGTTTGAGAAGGCCGGCCTCACCGCCCTGCTGGGCTGCGGCTTTGACCCCGGCGTGACCCAGGCCTACTGCGCCTACGCCAAAAAGCACGAGTTTGACACCATCGACACCATCGACATTCTGGACTGCAACGGCGGCGACCACGGCTACCCCTTCGCCACCAACTTTAATCCCGAGGTGAACCTGCGGGAGGTGTCCGCCCCCGGCTCCTACTGGGAGGACGGCCACTGGGTGGAGATCCCCCCCATGACCATCAAGCGGGAGTATGACTTTGACCAGGTGGGCATGAAGGACATGTATCTGCTCCACCACGAGGAGATCGAGTCTCTGGCTGAGAACATCCCCGAGGTCAAGCGCATCCGCTTCTTCATGACCTTCGGCCAGAGCTATCTCACCCACATGAAGTGTCTGGAGAACGTGGGTATGCTGTCCACCACCCCCATCGAGTTTGAGGGCCAGCAGATTGTGCCCATCAAGTTCCTGAAGGCCCTGCTCCCCGACCCCGCCAGCCTGGGTCCCCGTACCCACGGCAAGACCAACATCGGCTGCATCTTCACCGGCAAGAAGGACGGCAAGGACAAGACCTACTACATCTACAACGTCTGCGACCACCAGGAGTGCTACAAGGAGGTGGCCAGCCAGGCCATCAGCTACACCACCGGCGTGCCCGCCATGTGCGGCGCTCTCATGCTGCTCACCGGCAAGTGGACTGAGAAGGGCGTACACACCGTGGAGGAGTTTGATCCCGATCCCTTCCTGGACGCTCTGGACAAGTACGGCCTGCCCCGCAGCGAGAACCACAACCCCGTGCTGGTGGACTGATGGTGAAAACCTTACACGATCCCCAGTTTGCGGGCCTTGCAAACTACGATCTCCAAGCCCTGTTTGATCGGCTTCCCTCCCCCGCCTATGTGATTGACCAGGCGCGGCTGCGGGCAAACGGCGAGGTACTCGCTGACCTGGCCCAGCGTACCGGCTGCAAGGTGCTGCTGGCCCAGAAGGCCTTTTCCAACTATGACTTTTACCCCCTCCTGTCCCAGTATCTGGCGGGCACCGAGGCCAGCGGCCTCTATGAGGCCCGGCTGGGTAAAGAGGAGATGCCGGCGGGTGAGGTCCATGTCTTCTGCGGAGCCTACCGGGAGGACGAATTTCAGGCGCTTTTGCAGTACACTGACCACATCGTCTTTAACTCCATCCATCAGCTGAAGAAATTCGGCCCTGCCGGCAAGCAAGCGGGCAAAAGCCTGGGGCTGCGCATAAACCCGGAATGTTCCACCCAGGAGGGACACGCCATCTACGATCCCTGCGCCCCCGGCAGCCGCATGGGGGTAACCCGGGCAGTGTGGGACCAGGAAATGGACGAGACCACTCTGGAGCTGCTGGACGGGCTCCATTTCCATACCCTGTGCGAGCAGAACTCCGACGATCTCCGCACCACCCTAAAGGCCGTGGAAGAGAAGTTCGGGGATGTTCTGCCCAAGATGAAGTGGCTCAACATGGGGGGCGGGCACCACATTACCCGCCCCGACTACGACCTTGCCACCCTGGAGGACTGCATCCGCCATGCCCAGCAGGCCTGGGGCGTCACCATCTATCTGGAGCCCGGGGAGGCGGTGGCCCTCAACGCGGGCTACCTGGTCAGCCGGGTGCTGGACGTGGTGGAAAATGGCGGCGTCAAGATCGCCATTCTGGACGCCAGTGCCGCCTGCCACATGCCCGATGTACTGGAGATGCCTTACCAGCCCCCCATTCTGGGCGCTGACCCCCAGCCCGGCGAAGGCCACCCCTTCCGTCTGGCCGGACCAACCTGTCTGGCGGGAGACGTGGTGGGAGACTATGCCTTTGACCAGGAATTGCAGGAAGGCGACCTGGTTCTCTTTGGCGACATGGCCATCTACACCACCTGCAAAAACAACACCTTCAACGGCATGCCCCTGCCCAACATCTGGGAGCTTGATGACGAAGGCCATCTAACCCCTCTGACTGCGTTTGGCTACCAGGACTTCAAGCGCCGCCTCGGACGCTCCGCCGCCATCGGTGCCCAGCGCCAGGACCGGTCATAACCTCGGTCTGCGCAGCTGCTGACACCATGCTCTCTTCATCTTAATCGTAACGACAAAAGCCAGTGTGGGAATCCATTTCCCGCACTGGCTTTTTTATGGCAGCAGCACCTATATTCTCCATCTTCCGCTTTGTCTGCTTACCACTTCTAAACTTCTGTTTGCTCCGCTTAATATGTATGGAAGGGGCACTTGCTTTCAAGCGCACGCCATAGCGGCCTCCCTGCTTCATAATCTCCGGTTCCTCCAGCACCAAGGAGTCAATGGGGGGCACCACAATGCCGTAGCCCGTCTCTTCCACTTCCTTGAGGGCGTCAGCCACCTTGTCATAGGAGCGCTTCACCCCCGCCAGTTCCGTCAGCAAAGCCATCAGGTCTCCGTCGTCCCCAATCTGGAAGCCGGACTGCTGAGACAGGGTATTGTAGAACAGTGCCCGAGGCAGCTCCATGGCGGCAGCCGACACACCGGTGCCCAGGTCGATGGAAGAAATCCGCGCATCGCTGACCACTTCACAGTTTTGGAAGGAGCTTACCGCACTCTCTACGTCCCGGATCCGGCGCAGGTTCTCCGTTCCCTCCCGAATGGCCGCATAGAGAGCCGCCTTGATGGGGTGCTCCTGGGGCAGTGCGTCTACCCAGGGGGGCAGAAACAGATCCAGCTCCTTCACCGGGAACTCATAGAGCACATTCTTCAGGATAGCGTTAATCTCCTCCTGGCTCAGCTCCAGACAGTTGACCGCCACGCAGGTCACGTCGTGGCGCTGGGCGATGTCCGCGCGAATGGCCCTGGCCCGGTCAGAATCCGGATAAGCGGAGTTGAGGACCACCACAAAGGGCTTGCCCAGTTCTTTCAGCTCTGAGATCACCCGCTCCTCTGCCTCCAGATAGTCCTCCCGGGGAATGTCGGTGATGGTGCCGTCGGTGGTCACCACAATGCCGATGGTGGAATGCTCGGAAATGACTTTTCGGGTCCCGATTTCCGCCGCCTCCGCCATGGGGATCTCATGGTCAAACCAGGGCGTGGTGACCATGCGCTCCTGCTCCCCCTCCAGCTGGCCTACCGCTCCGGGGACCAGATAGCCCACGCAGTCGATCATGCGCATCTGAAAGGCCGCTCCGCCGTCCACGGTCACTGCCACGGCGTCCTCGGGGACAAATTTGGGCTCCGCCGTCATAATGGTGCGGCCCGAGCCACTCTGGGGCAGCTCATCTCTGGCCCGCTCCCGGCGGTAGACATTCTCAATGTTGGGAATGACCAGGGTCTCCATAAAGCGTTTGATAAAGGTGGATTTTCCCGTTCGGACCGGCCCCACGACGCCGATGTAGATATCGCCTTCTGTGCGCAGGGCAATATCCTCATAGATTTTGCGATCTTCCACTTGCAACTCCTCCTTCGGCCGCCCAAGCCGGTTGTTTCCCTACATTCTATTGGGATAAGCCGTGGAATATGACAGGCCGTTGGAAATTGCCCGGCTATGAAAAAAGACCGCCCGGCCTGGGCGGTCTTTCCTAGTTTTATCGCGTACTGGGGATCAGGAGCATTCTGCCCAGCGGCAGATCCTCTTCCTCCAGCTCGTTTGCCTGAAGAATCTGCTCTGTGGTGGTGCCATAGGCTTTGGCAATGTCCCAAAGCCCCTCGCCCGGCGCGGCTAGGCGGAGCACCACAGACGGGCGCTCGCCCCCTTCCCAGCTCCGGACCTCGCCGAAGCGGGCGGCTGTCACCGTGGGCACGGAATCGCTGACCGTAGTCAGGCAGGAGAACTCCACCGTGAAGCGCACCTCCACGCCCCCGGCTGCTGGTGCGGCAAACACCTCCCCCGGACAGGCACAGCGGCACATACACCGAGTGTTTTCCGGGCAGTCCAACCGGCAGGACACCGGAATGGAGCGCCGGACACACTGGGGAAGCTCATTTTCGTCCAGGTAGAGCACACTCAGCCACGCCTCCGTGGTGAGCACCAGTTCATCTCCCTCCCGGCTCTGCTCCACCTTTCCCAAGGTCAGGCGAGCGTCCACCACCGAGCGTACCATCTCTCCCGTCTCCAGCAGCTCCCGTACCGCCTGGGGGCGCACGGACTGCTCCCACAGCCGGCACAGCGGCTGGAGCTGGCACTCCGTCTCCATCTGATAGGCGGTGCTGTAAAGGTCCTGCAAAAGAGTCAGGCTTCGCTTTCCCCGGACCTGGGCCTGGGCCAGCAGCTCCAGGGTCAGCTCCAGCTCCCGTCCATCTCCCGCCTCGGCTTCCCACTGAAAGCCGGTGACCTCTACCTCGGCCTGGCAATCCCCTTCTTCCGTGGCTCCTGCCGCCTCCATGATCTGGGAGAAGGGCATGGACTCGTGGCTGGTGGTCAGGGTCCCTCCCGGCTCCTGCAGCAGGAGATAGACCTCCACCGCCCCCTTGAAAATCAGCTTGCTGCCGATGAGCTTGCTCTCACTGCACACCGGCTCCACCCGGATAGCCAGCACCTGGGGGGCCTCCCCTCCGTTGGAGGGAAGGCGGAGCTGGTCGGAAAACGTAAAGGGCTTTTCCTGAACCGAGCACAGCTGATAATGCTCCCCCTGGAACTGGCGCTGACAGACCGAGCCCTCCTGGGGGTTGGCCACGCCGCAGCAGATGCTCCGCTCCATAGGCTGGCAGGCAGTAATATCCACCGCAAGGTCCACCCGCAGCAGCACCTTTCTGGGGTTCAGCGCCCGGGCCTCAGCACAGCGCAGACGGGGACTGGCCAGCACGGTTCCCCGCTCAGTCAGGCCCGGAGCCTCCGCCTGACAGGTAAAGGGCAGGCCAACTTCCATACGGCGAAGACCCGACGCCCCCTCCGGCTGATACAAGATGACTGCCCGGACCATCCCTGTGACCTGAGCCAGCCCCTCTCGGGCCTGTTTGCCGCTGAGGGTGGCCTGGCCGCACACATCCACAATGCGCAGGATATCCGGGCAGGCATCGGGTACAATACTCTCCAGAGTTTCTTCCTGGCACAAGGTAACCTGTGCCACTGTGTCATAGCTGATGATGGTGTCTCGCTCAAATTCCAGTTCCATGGTGTCCTCTCCCTTTTGTCATGGTGTCATTCCGGGTTTGTGACACTATATGAGAGAGCCCCTTAGGATATGTCCCCTTTGTCCTCTTTTGTCATTTCATTCCAAAAATTCTCCGCAGCAGCCCCCGCAGGCACCGGGGGGAACGGACCACTACGATACCCATGAAAACGCCTCCCCTCCCTTTTAGACTGACCGTCTCCGGCTACTCCCATTATATGGCGGCCGGCGGAGGATGTGACACATGGCTTTCGGGGAAACGAAGCAATTAAGACAGGGTCTGCCCCTGCAGGAACGTAAAGTAGAGGATGACCAGAATCACGGCCGGCGCAACAAACCGGATGATTCCCGCCCAGGTTCTGCGGATGGGGAAGGCATAGAGGCCTCCGGAGGTGATCTCCTCCTCTGCCCGCTTGGTACCGAGAATCCAGCCGGTAAAGATACACATGAAGAATGCACCCAGGGGGATCATCAGGTTATCGGTGAAGCGCTCCATCACGGTATTCATAGGCACCATCTGCACGCCGTTGGCCATGTCAAACCAGGGCAGGTTGATGCCCCGGCTGCTGTCCTGGGACAGGGAATATCCCATGCTGAACAGGGCCATGGGAATGGCAAAGATCGCCATGGCCTTTCCGCGGGTCAGGTGCCACTCCTCGGTCATAAAGGCCACACAGGTCTCCAGAATGCTCAGGGCGCTGGTAAGGGCAGCCAGGAACAGCAGCAGGAAGAACACAGCGCCCAGGACACGGCCCCCAGGAATGCCCTCAAAGACGGCAGGCAGGGCCATAAAGGCAAAGCCGCCGCCCATTCCCAGGCCCTCTGCGCCCAGGGTAACAAAGACCATGGGGATGATGGCAAAGGCCGCCAGAATGGCTACCAGCGTATCCAGAGCACAGATCACCGCGGCGCTGGAGATGAGGTTCTCCTTCTTCGGCACATAGGAGCCATAGGTCAGGATAATGCCCATGCCCACCGACAGAGAGAAGAAGGCCTGGCCCAGAGCTCCCACAAAGGTATCCCGGGTAATCTGAGAGGGGTCCACCCGCAGCATGAAGGCGATCCCCTCCCCTGCCCCAGGCAGCGTCACCGCCCGAACCACACAGGCAATGAGCAGCAGGAAC
>DBFWXD010000017.1:0-2170 GCA_048215895.1 Eubacteriales bacterium | reverse complement strand
GCTTTGCGCCCCTCCTTTGTCATTTTCGTCAAAAAAGACGCTCTATTTAGTTTTATTTTAATTTTGAATATCCAAAACGTCAATCCACATTTTTTTGAAAGATAAACATTTTTTCTTCTCCCCTTCCCCTTGGCCAAAATACGATATGGGGCAGACCCCAGAGGGACTGCCCCATATCGCTAAGGAGACGCTCCGCAGAGCAAGAGAGAAAGCAAATAGATCTTACACTCCTCTGGTCAAAGCCCACTCACTGAGATACAGGAGTGATTGTTCACGCCCCACTCGGCGAACTTGTAGTCCTTGTAGAAGGAGACCCGCAGATCGTCAGCCATTCATTTCTCAGAGTAGCCGGCGGGTATAGCGCTGCCGTAGAGTCCCCACGGACTTCAGTGCATAGGTGGGATCGGTCATGTTGTTTCCAGCGCCCACTCCTGGAAGTTTTCCCCATACACGGTGTATGCATGACCCTCCTTAGTACCGGAGCGGCTGGCTCCCCGGGCCTCAACGGTGTAAGTTCCGCCCGGCATCACCTTACTGTCATACACCAGCTGCCCATTCTCATCAATATGACAATCAGAACCGTAATAGATCTCACCGTCTCCAAAGTACCAATAATTGATCCGGGTGGTGGAGTGGTCGCTCTCGCCCCAGTAGTAGAACAGTTCAGAGGGGAAGCAGGTGAGACGCAGGTTCTCCGCGATCCACTGGTCGCTGTACCCAGCCTCTTTGAACGCCTTGATCTGTTCCTCCACATAATCAATGTTGTTGAAGTCCTGCTCCGCGTCAAAGATCCATGCCCGCAGACCGGTCTTTGCCACCGCCAGGCGGTCCTCGTAGGTCCAGAGCCCCTGCCCGCCATACAGGCCGTTGTTGCACAGGAACACGCCGATCTCGAAGTCATATACCGATTTATCCAGGGTCTTGGTACGGGGACGGTCACCCCAGTCGGCCGCATCCTGTCCGGCGGAGTAGGGCTGTCCGGCCAGTGCCTGGATGATAGTGCTGGCCGCCATGGTGCTGCGGGAATTGCCATGGATGATAATGCGGTCCCGGTCGATGTTGTAGTGCTCCAGGAGATACTTGATCACATTCACATCGTCCAGGAGATAGTCATAGTCCTCGCCGTTGCCGCCCATGATCGAGCGGTCATGGATCCCCACCACAATGGCGCCCTTTCCGATCCAGGAGGTGGTGGCCGCATCATACATGATGTTGGTACCAAAATTATTGGTGCCGTCTTCCAGGATCCAGAAGGAGGTACCATTGCCCGAGATGGTGACCACCAGAGGGACTTCCTCATCACCGGTGTAATCCTCCGGGACATAGAGGTAGCCGCGGACATACTGGTCCGGGACCACATCCTTGGCGTTCTTTGCAGTGGATTCCACCTGAATGCCCAGCTCCTCAAAGGTCTGGAAGCCGCCTTCGCCAAAATTGGCGTCAATGGTCCGCTTCCACAGACCGCCGGCGTTATACTGACCCTTTTCATTGGCCAGGCAGGCGGAAGCGCTCTCTGCCTCGCCGGTGTGGCGCAGCCTCAGCTCCAGGCAGGGCCGGGCCTGGTAGCCCATTCCGGTGGTGTTGGCCCTATACTCTGCGGTGTCCTCCTTACCGTAGTAAATGACACCATTTACATCCCGGTACCAAGCCCCGGTACAGTAAATGCCAAAGGCGTTGCGTTCCCGGGAGCCCTCCTTCTGATCTCCGGTATAGATCATCTTATTATTGGAAGTGGCTCCAGTGTTTTCCGCAATGCTCAGGGTCACAGTCTGTCCCTGAACGGACACACCCGCGATCTCGATCCGCCCAAAGTCCGGGGACAGGGTCCCCCGATCCTCCAGGATGTAGGATTGCGCTGTCACACCGCTCACATCCACTCCTGGACGGTAGGTGATCTCCACCGAAACCAGTCCTTGACCATAAAAGGTCATATCCGTATAAGCCTGAATACTGCTGATGTCTGCCACAGTCAGGCCGGCACTGCCGGTCAGAGAGACCGTCCTGCTGGCTCCGTCCCAAGCCACCTGGATCCCAAAAAACCGGGCCAGATATACCAAGGGGACATAACCCACGCTGCCGGACAGGTCGGCAGCGGTATCCATAGTCATGCCGCCGGCCTGCTTCTCCCCATCCCGGAAGGTCAGGCTGGCCTCCCCCTTTACAAAGGTGA
>DBFWXD010000169.1:0-2088 GCA_048215895.1 Eubacteriales bacterium | reverse complement strand
AGGATTTATCGCTAACACCTTCCGGCGTTTCTGGCCATTTTCCTTCTCGATACAGTTCTACACATTTCCTTTTGTACTCATATGTGTACCGCATAATAATACCCCCTCTACTGGGTGTCCAGTAAAGGGGGTACATATCAGAATCTTACTCCGCTTTTTCCCGGAGAATGTTGTGGTCACGCAGTACCTTTTCTGCCACCGTGCCGCGAATCAGTTTAAGAGCCGGTTTTTTCAGCAGATTCAGGGGACCGGGCAGTTCCATGTCCAGAGGGGACTTGCCGTCCATCAGGCACACCGAGCTGTCCAGCAGGCAGCGGATGTCGTATACACTGCCCCACACCTCAGGCACACCCCGGTCCACACCCAGCAGGCCGTAGACGGCCTCCATGGCGGTGCGCACGGAGTACTCGGTGGTAAACACCGTATCCCGGGGCGTATCGGCAAACTGGCCCAGGAAGGCAAAATTCACACAGCCGTCAGGAATCACATCGGGACGGTCGCCCTTAGCCCGGGGCATAAAGAAGGCGGTGATATAGGGCATCATGGTGGGCACGCATACCGCGCTCTCCTCGGCCAGCTGGGGGATCAGCTCCGTCGGCACGCCGATGTGGTAAAGCCACTCCTGGGTGATCTCCTTGCCGGTACACTCCTTCATGGGCTTTCGGATAAAGTCACCGGGTACATCGGTGAAGAGGCCATATACCCAGACACAGACCTTCTCCGGCTCCTGCTCCTTGAACTGTCCCTGACGGTTGATGGTCCAGCTCAGCAGCCACTTGGAGTCCTGGCAGCTGACGATACCGCCGGTAACCACCTTGCCGGTCCGGGGGTCCCGCTGGCAGATGTTCTTGATATAGGGCAGGATTTTGTCGTCCAGGGTGGTGATGGTGGCCGACTCCCAGTTGGTTTTGGCCACATCAGAACAGAACTTCTCCGGATGGCCAAAAGCCGGGTCCTGCTTGGCTATGTTCTTCCACAGGCTCCAGCAGCCGCTGGTGCGCACCTCGGCGTCCCCGTTGGGGGCGTGGTCCTGGTCGCCGTAGATGGTCCCCTCGGTGCAGGAACCGTTGGTGACAAAGACCAGGTCGTTCTCGGTGAGCACGATGCCCTGCTCTACGCCCTTGACCTTGCACTCAATGGCGGTGGCGACCTTTTTGTCCCCCTTGATGTCAAAGAGAACATTGGTCACCTCCACACCAAACTGGAAGTCCACTCCGGCCTCTTCCAGGTATTTCTTCATGGGCAGAATGAGGGACTCATACTGGTTATAGCGGGTAAACTTCAAAGCGCTGAAATCAGGCAGGCCGGCAATGTGGTGGATGAAGCGCTGGAAATAGAGCTTCATCTCCAAAGCGGAGTGCCAGTTCTCAAAGGCGAACATGGTGCGCCAGTAGAGCCAGAAGGTGGAGGAAAATACCTCCTCGTCAAAGACGTCCTCGATGGTCTTGTCGTACAGGTCCTCATCCGGGGTCATAAAGAGCTTGACGATCTCCATACAGCCCTTCTGGCTGAGGTTAAATTTCCCGTCCGTGTGGGCGTCCTGGCCCCGGTTGACGGTAGCACGGCACAGGGAGTAGTTGGGGTCATGCTTGTTGAGCCAGTAGAACTCATCCAGCACAGAGGCGCCGGGCTTTTCCAGAGAGGGAATGGAGCGGAACAGGTCCCACAGGCACTCAAAGTGGTCCTCCATCTCCCGGCCGCCCCGCATAATATAACCCCGGGTTGGGTCGTAAATACCGTCACAGGCGCCGCCGGCCACGTCCATGGCCTCCAGAATGTGAATGTGGGACCCGTCCATCTGTCCGTCCCGCACCAGGAAGCAGGCCGCCGCCAGAGCAGCCAGACCGCTGCCTACAATGTAGGCGCTTTTTTCCTCCTCGCCCGCGGGCTTCTCCGGGCGGGCAAAGGCCTCGTAGTTGCCGCTGGTATAGTAGATACCTTTGGCGTTTTTCTCGTGGCGGCCCAGTTCTGTATTGCGGTAGTCGTTGGGCGCGGAGATGTGGGCCTGCTCGGGGCTCCGCTTAGCGGCCGCCGTTTTTTTTGCCAATACCACTGCCGCGCCGGCTCCAGCCAGACCAGCGGCCGCCG
>DBFWXD010000168.1:0-7683 GCA_048215895.1 Eubacteriales bacterium | reverse complement strand
TGCTGGTTCTGCCCGGCGGCCTGGCGGGGGTGAAGAACCTGAGTAAACTCTCCGGCATTGGCCACACCATTCAGCTGCTTCTGGAGCAGGACAAGTGGGTGGCCGCCATCTGTGCCGCCCCCACGCTGCTGGCCAAGCGGGGCTTCCTTCCGGGCAAGAAAGCAGTCTGCTACCCCGGCATGGAGGACCAGCTGGAGGGAGCAGTGCCCCAGATGGACCAGGGCGTTGTGGTAGACGGACATATCATCACCGGCCGCGCGGCCGGCTCCGCCTTTGACTTTGGACTGGAGCTGGTGAAGGCGCTGGCCGGAGCAGAAAAAGCAGAAGAGGTGCGCCATGCAATCCACTATTGATCAGGAAAAAAAGCAGCTGCGCAAGCAAGTGCGCCAGCAGCTGTCGGCGATGGACCCCCAGGAGCTTGTCCGGGGGGACGAGGCCCTGTTTGAACAGTTTCTTGCCCTGCCCCAGGTGCAGAAGGCCAAAACCATCTTTGCCTTCTGGGGGATTGCGGGCAAGGAGCCCGACACCAAAAAGCTCATTGCCCGGCTGGTGGAGCAGGGCAAGCAGATCGGCCTTCCCCGTATGCTCCCGGAGCATCAGATGGAGGTACGCCTCTATGATCCCAACAAGCCCCTGATCGAGGTGGGCTTTGGCATCTCCGAGCCGGGGGAGGACTGCCCCCTGATGGCCAAGGAGGACATCGACCTTATCCTGGTGCCCGCGGTGTGCTATGACCGCCGGGGCTACCGCCTGGGCTTTGGCGGAGGGTACTACGACCGATGGCTGGAGCACTTTACCGGCTTCCGGGTGGGCCTGTGCCGCAAGGCCGTTCTTCAGGAGCAGGTGCCCACCGAGGCCCACGACAGCCGCGTGGACCTGCTTATCACCGAGGAGGAGACCTTCTCCTTCTGAGCCGTCGGGAATAAAGTGAGGGCGGGAGAGAACACTCCCCCGCCCGGTTTGGTGTGTAGCGCTCAGCAGCAGCCGCAATCGTCGTCGCAGCCGCTGTTTCGACTGCTGCCGCAGCCATTGCTGCCGCAGCCGCAGCCGCAGTTGTTGTTGCCGCAGCTGTTGTTGCTCCAGCCGCCGCAGCAGCAGAAGAGGATAATCAGCAGAATAATCCACCAGGAGCCGTTGCCGCCCCAACCGTTGTTCCCACAGCACATATTGCATTTCACCTCATTTCATTTGCACAGGGACCGGTGTCCCCGCGCTTCTGTACCATTCTATGGCCCCGGCCTGTCCCTGGTGACAGGGCTGGAGCAAAAAATCATTAGGAGCTGAACCCAATGCCACAGCAACGAGACTATGAACCGCGCCAGCGGAGAAGCACCCGCACCTCCTACCGGGAGGACCAGGGCGAGTATCGGGAGGAGCGTTCCCACCGTACCTCTGCCCCCCGCCGTAAGAGACGGAAACCCTCCGCCGGACGTACTGCCAGCCTGGTGCTGCTGTATATCGCGGGAGTGATCGGGGCCTCGGTCATTCTGGCCTGTGTAGGCTGGATTCTGGCCGGGGATGTGCTGGCCCTGAACAAGGAGGAGAAGACGGTCACCATCACCATCACCAATGAGGACTCCTTCGGAGATGTGGTGGACCGCCTGAAAGAGGAGGGCCTCATCGAATATAAGTGGCTCTTCAAGCTCTTCGCCGGGATTACCGGCGGGGACGATGATGTGACCATGGGCACCTACACCCTGAACACCGACATGGACTACCGGGCCCTGCTCAGCGGCATGAGCGCCAACTCTGCCACCAAGGCAGAGGTATCCGTCACCATCACGGAGGGCATGAACCTCTCCCAGATCTTTGAGCTGATGGAGGAGCGGGGCGTGGCCACGGCAGAGGATCTCAATGAGCAGGCCGCCAACTACGACTACGCCTTCGATTTCCTCCAGGACATCCCCCTGGGAGACCCCAACCGGCTGGAGGGCTTCCTCTACCCTGACACCTACCAGTTCTATACCCCCCACAACACCGTCTACGCCATCAACAAAATGCTGGTGCGCTTTGATGAGATCTATGACGAGACCATGCGCCAGCAGGTGGCCGACTCGGGGTATACCCTGCGGGAGATCCTGACCATCGCCTCCCTCATTGAGCGTGAGACCGACGGCGAGGACCAGGCCAAGATCGCCTCCGTCATCTATAACCGTCTCAATAATCCCAACGCGGGCACCCAGGGCTATCTGCAAATTGACGCCACCCTGGTCTATATCAACGGCGGCAAGCAGCCCACCGAGGCGGACAAGTCCATCGACTCCCCCTATAACACCTATATGTATAAGGGACTGCCTCCCGCCCCCATTGCCAACCCGGGCAAGGAGGCCATCCAGGCCGCCCTCAACCCCGAGAGCACCGACTACTTCTACTACGCTCTGGGCGACGACGGCAAGCACCACTACTTCAAGACCTACGACCAGATGCAGTCCTTCCTGGCAACCCAGGAACTCTACAACGGCTAAACCAAACACACGGGGCGGGGGGCATTGTCCCCTGCCCCATTCTTTAGGAGAGAACGATATGGGAAAGAACATTGAACTGCTCGCCCCCGCCGGGGATATGGAGCGCCTTCAGATGGCCCTGGCCTATGGGGCGGACGCGGTGTATCTGGCTGGGAACCTGTTCGGCATGCGCTCCTTTGCGGGCAACTTTAGCCCCGAGGAGCTGAAAACCGCCGTGGAGCTGTGCCACAGCCGTGGGGTGCGCGTCCACGTCACCTGCAACACCATGCCCCGCAACGAGGAGGTAGCCCGGCTGCCTCAGTGGCTGGAGTATCTGGAAGAAGTGGGGGTGGACGCGGTCATCCTGGCCGATGTGGGCACCCTGGCTCTCTGTAAGCGCCACGCCCCCCACGTACAGTGCCACATCTCCACCCAGGCCAGCATTGTCAACTACCAGTCCGCCTGTGCCTGGCACGATCTGGGGGCCAGCCGGGTGATTCTGGCCCGGGAGCTGAGCCTGGACGAGATTCGGGAGATCCGGCAGAAGACCCCCAAGGAGCTGGAGATTGAGGCCTTTGCTCACGGGGCCATGTGCGTGAGCTACTCCGGGCGGTGCCTGCTGTCCAACTACATGACCGGCCGGGACTCCAACCGGGGGGAGTGCGCCCAGCCCTGCCGCTACCAGTACGCTCTCATGGAGGAGAAGCGCCCCGGAGAGTATTTCCCGGTTTATGAGGAGAATGGGGAGACCTACATCATGAACTCCCGGGATATGTGCATGATCGACCACGTGGCCGAGCTGATGGACGCGGGCCTGGACTCCCTGAAGCTGGAGGGCCGGGCCAAGAGCGCCTACTACGCCGCCATCGTCACCGGAGCCTACCGCCACGCCATCGATGCCGCCGTGGCTGGTCAGCCGCTGGACCCGGTGTGGCGGGACGAGGTGGAGCACATCAGCCACCGGCACTACTCCACCGGCTTCTACTTTGGCCAGCCGGGGCAGTATACGGAAAATTCCCGGTACGTCCGGGACTGGCAGATTGTGGCCAAGGTTCAGTCCTGCGACCCGGAGGGCAACGCTGTGCTCACCCTGAACAACAAATTTGCACTGGGGGCCGAGCTAGAGCTGGTGGGACCCGATGTGCGCCCCCAGAAGCTGACGGTGGAGGGCCTGTGGGACGGGGAAGGAAATCCCCTCACCGAGGTGCGAAAGCCCCAGATGACCTTCCGCATGAAGCTGCCCCGGCAGGTGCCCCCCCTGTCCCTGCTGCGCAGACAGGCAGATCTGAGCCCGCAGTAAGGGGGCGCGGGAATGACGCCCACCTATGAGCAAATGGGGGACTGGCTGGAGGAGATCGCCGGAGAGTTTCCCGATTCCTTCTTTGAAGGACTGGACGGAGGCATCCAGCTGGAGGAGCAGGCCCTCCCCGACCCGGAGTTCCCCCCGGGGGAAATGTACATCATGGGGGAGTATGTCCACGACCTGCTGGGCCGGTACATCCTCCTCTACTACGGCTCCTTTGCTGCCCTGCTCAGCGAGGAGGACGAGGAGACGTGGAAGGACGAGATCTTTGCCACCGTGGCCCATGAGTTTACCCACCACCTGGAGGAGACCGCCGGGCTCCACGCTCTGGACGACAAGGACGCGGAGTTCTTGCAGCAGGCCCTGGGTGAACTGGGAATCCGGGATTAGAAATGGGAGGGAATGAGCCATGCCGAACGTTGCAGCCAAACCCACCGGCCGCTTTGCCCCCAGCCCCAGCGGCCGGATGCACATGGGCAACCTGTGGTCCTGCCTGCTTGCCTGGCTCAGCGCCCGCAGCGCCGGGGGAAGGATGGTCCTGCGTCTGGAGGACCTGGACCCGGACCGGTGCCGCAGGGAATACTGCGACCAGGTGATGCGGGATCTGGAGTGGCTGGGCCTTGACTGGGACGGGGAACCGGTCTGGCAGTCCCAGCGCACCGAGGCCTATGCCCAGGCCTTCCATGCCCTGGAGCAGCAGGGTCTCATCTACCCCTGCTACTGCACCCGGGCCGAGCGCCTGGCCGCCTCCGCCCCCCATCGCTCCGACGGGCTTCAGGTCTATCAGGGCCGCTGTGCCCGGCTGACGGCGGCGGAGCGGGAGGAGCTGGCGAAGACCCGCCGCCCCGCCTGGCGGGTGTCTGTGCCGGAAAAATCCATTACATTTTGTGATTTACTCTATGGAAATTACAGTGAGGACTTGAAAAAGGACTGTGGAGACTTCATTGTCCGCCGGTCTGACGGGGTCTATGCCTACCAGCTGGCGGTGGTGGTGGACGATGCCATGATGGGGGTCACCCAGGTGGTGCGGGGGAGCGACCTGCTCTCTTCCACCCCCCGGCAGCTGTGGCTTCAGGAGGCCCTGGGGCTCCCTCATCCGGAGTACGGCCACCTGCCCCTGCTCCTGTCCCCAGAGGGACGGCGGCTGGCCAAACGTGACCGGGACCAGGAGCTGGGAGAACTCCAGCGGCGGTATACCGCGCCGGAGCTGGTGGGCCAGCTGGCCTGTGCCGCGGGCCTCATTGACCGGTCCCAGGCCATCACGCCCCAGGAACTGCTCCCCCTCTTCTCCTGGGACAAGCTGCCCCGGGAAGATTTGGTGTGGAGTCTGAACTGACAAACAGAAAAAGCCCCCGCAGCCATTTGGCTGCGGGGGCTTTTTGGATGTCTGCTTCCGTTAAACTTTTACTTTGACGACGGCCTTGCGGCACTTGGTGGGTGCTCCCACGGCAATGCCGGGGGCGTGGGCATCGCCGGGCCAGAGCACGGCAAACTTCCCCGGGACCAGAATTACCCGGGAGTCGGCGGGGCCGTGGTGGAGCCAGATATCCCCCTCGGGCCGGGCCTCGGCAATGCCGGTCATGTCCTCCAGGGCGCCCACATCCATGGCCTCCATGCCGGAGAGGACGCACTGGATGTCGATGTACTTCTTGTGGGACTCGGGGGTGGGGTTTTCCGGCTTGGTCTCATAGGACTGCAGGAAGAAAAACAGGTCGTCCCCATCCACTTCGTAGCGCTGGTCGGCCATCTGGGAAAAGTCGGTTTCCGCCAGAAGCTTCAAAGCCTTATACACGCCGGGGTGGAGGCCCTCATAGGCCTGGATATGCGCTAAGCTGTCGTAGATCATATCACTTGTCCTCCAACAATTTATTGAGTTCGTGCATGAAGGTGTTGATGTCCTTGAACTGACGATACACCGAGGCGAAGCGCACATAGGCCACCTCGTCCAGCTTTTTGAGCCGCTCCATCACCAGCTCGCCGATTTCGGCGGAGGGGATTTCGCGCTCCATCTGGTTCTGGAGCACCTGCTCGATCTCACTGACCAGCTCTTCCAGAGCGTGATAGGGCACCGGCCGCTTCTCACAGGCCCGGATGAGGCCGCCCAGAACCTTGTTGCGGTCGAAGCTCTGGCGGCTGCCGTCCTTTTTCACCACCATCAGGGGCAGGCTTTCCATGGTCTCATAGGTGGTGAAGCGCTTGTGACAGGCCAGGCACTCCCGGCGGCGGCGGATGCTGGCCCCCTCGTCGGCGGGGCGGGAGTCCACCACCTTGCTCTCCAGATAGGAACAGTAGGGACATTTCATGGCCGATACCTCCTGTTGTGGTTTCTTCTTGATTTATCGAATTATACCACAATATGGCAGGGGAGAACAAGACCCAGAGCAAAACTTCCCGGAGAAACTACACGTTCTAAGGCATGGAATCGGGCACAACGGGGTAGGCAAGGCCGGTGGAGGGCGGATAGCCGGGTTCACTCTTCCAGCACTGGCTGTTAGAATCGTAATGATAGATCTTTCCGGGGTAGAGCCGCTGGCGGCCATAGGGATCGGTGAGCAGGGCCGCTTCATAATAGGTGTGTTCCGGTTCCAGCGTGATGTCCTGGGGGATGCGGAACTCATGGTCGGTGCCGGCTTTTGGCTCGTACCAGGCTACCGGCTTATCATCCTGAAAGAGCCCCATTTTGGCGTTTAAATCCCACTGGCGAAAGTCCGGGTAGCCCCGCTGTGGCGTACCAGGCAGCGCACTGTCCTGGAGGTGATAGGCGATGACGTGGCTGCCGTCGCTGGGGAGCAGCCCATCCCGGAAGGCCAGGGGAGAGGAGGTGCTCACCGACAGAGGGGGAAAGCTTTGGTCATAGAGGTCCCGAAAGCTGCCCAGCTGCTGGACGATGCGCTCCTCTCCGGTGAGAAAGACCACCGAGAAGGTAATCTCGTTGGAGAGCGGGGCCACCACCTGGGCAGAAAAGTGATAGTCTTCGTCCAGCTGTCCAGGGGTTTCCAGAGTTTTGCCGTCGCCCTGGGCCAGAAACAGGGCGGTGGTACCCTGGGTGTAGTGCTTGGGGATCACCTGAACCTGGAAAAGGGCCGTTCCGGCCCCGGGGTCCATGGAGACAAAGGTCTGTTTGGAAGATTTCACCAGAGAATAGGACTGGGCCAGGGTGTCTTCCACCTGCTGGGCGATGGAGTGGATCTGTTCCTGTACATTCTGATCGACGCTGACGACCGTCTGCTGGAGCAGGTCATATTTGTGGGTAATCTGGCTGAGCTGAATGGCCAGCACAAGCACCACACCGGCCAGACAGCAGTCGCCCACAAGCAGGCCGGCCAGCAGCTTGTTTCGTCTGGGCGGCACCCCTTCGGGCCGGGCGGAGAGATACCCCTGGGTAATCTCCCGGACCATGGCCAGCTGCTGGGGGGTGAGCTCTTCCGCTCCTGCGGGGCGGGGCTCCTCTTCCACCCCAAGCAGCCAACCGACTGTGACCGAGAACAGGCGGCTGAGGGCGATGAGCTTTTCAATCTCCGGGAGCGAGGCGTCCGACTCCCACTTATAAATAGCCTGCCGGGAGACGCCCAGCTGTTCCCCCAGGCCCTCCTGAGAGAGCCCGAGCTCCTTTCGCTTCTGGGCAATGCGCTGCCCTAGCGTCATAAAACCGCCTCCTTTCCCCTCAACCATAGCAGGCGGAGGAAAAATCCGCTACCAACCGGAAGGTATTTTTTTGTAAACCGGCAGTTTACATCACCAAAATTATACCAAAGGCTCTTTTGGGGGGCAAGCGGTTTGGGAAATCTGGGGTAGGGCGGTGTCCCAATCCTTCTGAAACTCGGTCATCATGGCCCAGTAGCGCTTGGGCATCTGAGTCATGCGGCACTTGGGGTTATACCGGCCCTCGATGGCAATGGTGTCATAGAAGCTGCGCCACAGCTTCCGGTACTGAAG
>DBFWXD010000167.1:0-6662 GCA_048215895.1 Eubacteriales bacterium | reverse complement strand
GGATGGACCGGAGCGCGGGCGAAAAACCGAAGATTTGCGTTGCAAATCTGTTTTGAGCCCAAGACGGAGGGAAGCCGCGCGTCGTGAGCAGGCGAGGCGTGATACCATAAGCGCCCAAGCCTGCCAACAGATCCCGGCCAACCATTAACCCCATGAACCGCGCCAGCGGGCGCAGAAAAGGAGAACGACGATGACTATTTCCGAAAAAGTCGCCTATCTGAAGGGCCTGGCTGAGGGCCTGAACCTGGACACCGAGAAGTCCAAGGAGGGTAAGCTTATCTCCGTGATGATCGGCATCCTGGAGGAGCTGGCCATGTCCGTGGAGGACCTGGAGGAGAACGCCCTGAACCTGGGTGAGGAGATCGATGTGCTCTCCGACGACCTGGCCGATGTGGAGGACGTGGTCTTCGACGAGGACGAGGACGACGAGGAGGACTACGACGACGATTGGTTCGAAGTAGAGTGCCCCACCTGCGGCGAGACCCTGGTCATTGATGACGAGGCGCTGGCTGACGGCGAGGTGGAGTGCCCCAAGTGCGGCTCTCGCTATGCCATGGACCTCTCCGATGATGAGGAAGAGGTGGAGGAGGACGAGGAGTAAGCTCCTCGTTGTGCCCCAAATCAATGTTTGAAAGCCCCGGGCTGGCGCCCGGGGCTTTTCTCTGTTCAATTTTTAGCACTCGATAAAAGAGAGTGCTAAAAATTCATAGTTTGTTCATGATTTTCCTGTGGACCGGGTTTATACTGTGACCATACCGCAGATTGTTCCACGAAAGGAGTGTTTCATATTATGAACATGAATCAGTTTACCCAAAAATCCCTGGCCGCCATTCAGGGGGCCCAGGATCTTGCGGCCCAATACGGGAACCAGCAGATTGAACAGGAGCACCTGCTTCTGGCTCTGGTGAGTGACCAGGAGGGCTTTATTCCCCAGCTGCTTACTGCCATGGGTATGACGGTGCCCAGCTTCCAGGCGGCCGCCGCCGCTCTGGTCAATAAACTGCCCAAGGTGTCCGGCGGAGGCCGGGAGGCGGACAAGGTCTATGTGGCCCAGGATGTGGACCGCGCCCTGACCGCCGCCCAGGAGCAGGCGCAGGCCATGAAGGACGAGTATATCTCTGTCGAGCACCTGCTGCTCGGCCTGCTGGAGCGGCCCAACAACAACCTGAAGGAGCTTTTCCGCACCTATAACGTGACCCGTGAGAAGGTCATGCAGGCCCTGGCCAGCGTCCGGGGCAACCAGCGGGTCACCTCCGACAACCCGGAGGAGACCTACGACGCCCTGAAAAAGTACGGCGCCGACCTGGTGGAGCGAGCCCGGCAGAACAAGCTGGACCCGGTGATCGGCCGGGACGACGAGATCCGTAACGTCATCCGGATTTTGAGCCGGAAATCCAAGAATAACCCCGTCTTGATCGGCGAGCCCGGCGTGGGCAAAACCGCCATTGCCGAGGGTCTGGCCCAGCGAATCGTCAAAGGCGATGTCCCCGCCAGCCTGAAGGACAAGACCATCTTCTCCCTGGATATGGGCGCCCTCATTGCCGGTGCCAAGTACCGGGGCGAATTTGAGGAGCGGCTGAAAGCAGTCCTCAACGAGGTGAAGAAGAGCGAGGGCAAGATCATCCTCTTCATCGACGAGCTGCACACCATTGTGGGCGCGGGCAAGACCGAGGGCTCCATGGATGCGGGCAACCTGCTCAAGCCCATGCTGGCCCGGGGCGAGCTGCACTGCATCGGCGCTACCACCCTCAACGAGTACCGCCAGTATATCGAGAAGGACGCCGCCCTGGAGCGGCGGTTCCAGCCGGTGATGGTGAACGAGCCCACCGTGGAGGACGCCATTGCCATTCTCCGTGGTTTGAAAGAGCGCTATGAGGTCTATCACGGCGTGAAGATCACCGACGGCGCCATCATTGCCGCCGCTACCTTGAGTAACCGCTATATCACCGACCGGTTCCTCCCCGACAAGGCCATCGACCTGGTGGATGAGGCCTGCGCCATGATCCGCACCGAGATGGACTCCATGCCCACGGAGCTTGACGTGATTCAGCGGAAGATCATCCAGCACGAGATCGAGGAGGCCGCCCTGAAGAAGGAGACCGACAAACTCTCCCAGGAGCACCTGGCGGAAATCCAGAAAGAGCTCTCCGACATGCGGGAGGAGTTCAACGCCAAGAAGGCCCAGTGGGATAACGAGAAAAACGCCATCGGCAAGGTACAGAAGCTCCGTGAGGACCTGGAGCAGGCCAATGCCCAGCTGGAAAAGGCCCAGCGGGAGTACGACCTCAACCGCGCCGCCGAGCTTCAGTACGGCAAGATCCCCGAGCTGAAGAAGGCTCTGGAGGCCGAGGAGCAGATTGCCAATGAGAGCCGTCAGCGCTCCCTGCTGCGGGATAAGGTCACCGAGGAGGAGATCGCCCGAATCATCGAGCGGTGGACCGGCATCCCCGTGGCCCGTCTGATGGAGGGCGAGCGGGAGAAGTTGCTGCACCTGGAGGACATCCTCCACCAGCGTGTGGTTGGCCAGGACGAGGCGGTACGCCTGGTTTCCGAGGCCATTCTGAGAAGCCGTGCCGGCATTGCCGACCCCAATAAGCCCATTGGCTCCTTCCTGTTCCTGGGTCCCACGGGCGTAGGTAAGACGGAGCTGGCCAAGACGCTGGCCGAGGCTCTGTTCGACAGCGAAAAGAACCTGGTGCGAATCGATATGTCCGAGTACATGGAGAAATTCTCCGTCTCTCGTCTGATCGGTGCGCCTCCGGGATATGTGGGCTATGAGGAAGGCGGCCAGCTTACCGAGGCGGTGCGGCGTAAACCGTACAGCGTCATCCTCTTCGATGAGGTGGAGAAGGCCCACCCCGATGTGTTCAACATTCTGCTCCAGGTGCTGGACGACGGCCGGATTACCGACAGCCAGGGCCGCACGGTGGACTTTAAGAACACCATCATCATCCTCACCTCCAACCTGGGCAGCCAGTTCCTGCTGGACGGCATCGGGGCGGACGGCGAGATCTCCCAGCAGGCCCGGGATCAGGTGAACGAGCTTCTGAAGCGCTCCTTCCGGCCTGAGTTCCTCAACCGTCTGGACGAGATCGTCTTCTACAAGCCTCTGACCAAGGACAATGTCACCCACATCATCGACCTGATGGTGGCCGACATCAACCGCCGTCTGGAGGATAAGCAGCTTACCGTGGAGCTTACCCCCGCGGCCAAGGATCTGATCATTGACGCCGCTTACGATCCTATCTACGGCGCCCGTCCGCTGCGCCGGTATCTCCAGCACACGGTGGAGACCCTCATCAGCCGGAAGATCATCGCCGACCAGGTGGAGGGCGGACAGCACCTCACCGTGGATGTGGAAGATGGCCAGCTGATTGTGAGATAAGGCCCAGCCTGTACCAAATGAAAAAGCAGACACGCACAACCTTGTGCGTGTCTGCTTTTTTTATGGGACGCCCAGAATTGGGCGTCCCGGTTTGTTACTGAATGTGAGTGTGATTGTTGATGTGGTTGGCGCAGTAGCAGTAGTAGCCGTTACACTTGGAGCAGTAGCGGAACTCCATATTGGGGTCGTCCTGGTCGGTGATGCCGCACACGGAGCACTTGTGGAGATAGCCCCGGCGCTCCTTCAAGTCCTTTTGGGCCTTTTTAAAGTTGATGGTCTGAGAGGAGGTGCGGTGCTGTACCCGGACACGGCCCCGGTTGACCATGGAGGCCAGGTCCTCCCAGAAGAAGAACAGGTAGTTGAGAATGGCGATGACGGGCACCAGAGCCATGATCCACTGACGGCTGAAGAGAGCGGAGCCGATCTCCCACACGAAGAACACCACGTCCAGCCAGGCCAGCCACTTTACCTTCAGGGGGATAATGCCGTAGAGCAGGACCTGCATGTCGGGGTAGAGGGTGGCAAAGGAGAAGAACATGGACATGTTCACATAGGACATGCTGGCGGTGGAGACATACATCAGGACTTCCTGAATCTGGGCAGAGGTAATGCCCACCGCGCTCAGCTGGCTGCGAAGAACGGCGTAGACGATAAAGCCCACAATGATGTTGAAAATCACGCCCAGCCCATAGAACACGGTAAACCGGGTGGTTCCCCACTGCCGCTCCAGCGCGGTGCCGATCCAGTAGTAGAAGAAGGTGGACAGGGCAAAGAGGAAGGTCTGTCCGAACACAGAGGATGCGCCGGTATCCAGGGGGACAAAGATAAAGGTGATGAGCCGCCACACCTGGCCCTGTAAAATCAGCTGGGGATAAAAATCCAGGAACGCGGTGGCCATGTTTCCGGTGAGCATATCCGCCACAAAGACAAACACGTTGCCCAGGGCGATATACTTCATCAGTTCAGGGATTCCCAGTTTTGGATGGTTATAGCAGAATTTGCTCAAACCGCGGGAAATGGCTTTCATGAAAAAGTCTCCTCATTTCATCATAATTCAAGTAAAAGATATTTTAGCCATTTTTCCGTAAAATGTCTATATCCAAAGTGTAAACATTTCTGAGAGAAGAAAAACTGCTTTTTTTGCGGAAGAAAGTATGATAAAATAGGGGGCAGAAGAGACCCTGAACAAAATTATTTGGAGGCATTTGCCATGAGCATTGTGAGAGATATGTCCCTGGCTCCTTCGGGACGGCAGAAAATCCAGTGGGTGAGGGATTTTATGCCCGCGCTGGGGAAGATTGAGGAGCGTTTTCGCCGGGAGAAGCCCTTTGAGGGGCTGACCATCGCCGTTTCCGTCCATCTGGAGGCCAAGACCGCCAATTTGGGGCTGGTGCTCCGGGAGGGCGGCGCCGACGTCCATCTCACCGGCTGCAACCCCCTGTCCACTCAGGACGATGTGGCCGCCGCTGTGGCGGAGATGGGTGTGGACACCTACGGCATGCACGGGGTGACGCCCCAGCAGTATGAGGATCTGCTGGTGGAGACCCTGAAGTGCCGCCCCCACCTGATTGTGGACGACGGCGGCGACCTGGTGAACCTGCTGGGCGGCAAGTGCGCCCAGTACGGCGACCGGCTCTTTGGCGGCTGTGAGGAGACCACCACCGGAATTCACCGCCTCTATGCCCGGGAGCGGGAGGGCATTCTGCCCTGCCCCATGATGGCCGTCAACGACGCCAAGGCCAAGCACTACTACGACAACAAGTACGGCACCGGCCAGTCCACCTGGAATGCCATTATGAACACCACCAACCTGATTGTGGCGGGCAAAACCGTGGTGGTGGCCGGCTATGGCTGGTGCGGCAAGGGCATTGCCATGCGGGCCAAGGGCATGGGCGCCAACGTGGTAGTCTGCGAGGTGGACCCCTTCAAGGCTCTGGAAGCCACCATGGAGAACTTCCGGGTCATGCCCATGGACGAGGCGGCCAAGATCGGCGATATCTTCGTCACCGCCACCGGCTGCAAGGACGTGATTGTCCGGCGGCACTTTGAGATGATGAAGGACAACGTCATCCTCTGCAACTCCGGCCACTTCGACTGCGAGGTGGATGTGGCTGCCCTGGGAGAGATGGCAGTGGAGCGCTTCCCCCGTCGGGAGAACATCGAGGGCTTCCGCCTGAAGGACGGCCGCACCCTCAACGTGCTGGGCGAGGGCCGGCTGGTGAATCTGGCCGCGGGCAACGGCCACCCCGCCGAAATTATGGACATGTCCTTCGCTGTTCAGGCCCTCAGCCTGGAGTGGCTGGCCAAGCACCGCCAGGAGCTGGAGAAGAAGGTCTATATCGTCCCCGACGAGATCGACGACCAGATCGGCCGGGTAAAGCTGGCCGCCATGGGATTGTCCATCGACACCCTCACCCAGGATCAGAAGGACTATCTGGCCGGGTGGAAGGCATAAGAAATCATAAGATTGAAGTGAACACGGCATGCATAACGAACTGACCAAAATTGACATCCAGAAGATGAAAGAGGAGCTGGACTACCGGCGCATTACCCTGCGTCCCCAGCTGCTGGAGGAGGTGAAGGTGGCCCGGTCCTTTGGAGATCTGAGCGAAAACTTCGAGTATAAGGCTGCCAAGCAGGAGAAGAACAAGAACGAAAGCCGAATCCGTTATCTGGAGAATATGATCAAGACGGCCCGGGTCTATGAGGACCACTCCGCCGCCGATGCGGTAGGCCTCTATGACAAGGTCACCATCTATCTGGAGGAGGATGACGAGGAGGAGACCTGGCAGGTGGTCACCACCGTGCGCCAGGACGTGCTCCACGGTCTCATCAGCAAGGAATCCCCCATGGGTTCCGCCCTGCTGGGGAAAAAAGTGGGGGAGCGGTTCTTTGTCCAGGTGAACAAGGAGTATGGATATTGGGCCGTCGTCCGCCGCATTGAAAAGGGAACGGACGACGGATCTGCCGCCCTCAACCGTTATTAAGGGAAAACGCCCACAAAACGGACCTCTTCCAGGGGAACTTTTGGAGAAAATCTTGAAATCATAATATCTGCATACTTTAGGCCCATTTATGCTGAGACGTGCGGCAATTGATGTGCTAAGATAGCGGCGAAAGCTGGTTGCGTCTTCTGTTTTGGAAGGGCGGAAGATGAACCGAAACAAAAAATAAATGGAAAGAAAAGGGGATAATTGCCATGGCAATCCAGAAAATTTTTGTAGTGGGCGCCGGCCTGATGGGCAGCGGCATTGCCCAGACCGCTATTGTCAACGGA
>DBFWXD010000166.1:0-1793 GCA_048215895.1 Eubacteriales bacterium | reverse complement strand
ACATGGCATACAGCGTCTCCCGGGGCAGCTTTGGCATATCCTGCAGGTAGTACGCCTTGATCTCCTCCGGATATCTCATCTCTTCCGGCAGGAATCGGTCCATCAGGGCCAGCTGGCGGCGGCAGGCCCTTTCGCTGAACAGAAGCGGCCCAAGCAGGTGAACGGAGGCGATGCAGAACCGTGCCAGAGCCGGCTGGGGAATACACAGGCTCCCGTCAATGATGGCCTTCTCAGCCACATCCCTGTTCCGGGCCAGAAGTTCCATGACGATCTGTCCACCCAGTGAAACACCGCCCAGGGCGAACAGGCGGCCTCCGCACTCACAGCGGATGTAGTCCATCAGTTGGTCTGCGGTCCGCTCTGTGGAGCGATAGGGAATCTGGTACTCCTCCCCGTGCCCGTCCAGGGTAGGCAGAATCACATGATAGTGGGAGGACAGTGCCCGCGCCTGCCTCAAATAGTTCCACCATGCGTTCCCACCCCCATGGATCAGCATGACATGGGGGGCGGTGCGCAGCCCAAATTCGTGAAAGTTCAAGGCTTTTCTCCTCCTAACCATAGCCGTTGAGAAGATATCGTTCTGCGACCGCCCGGCATCGCCGGGCGGCTCTCTGTTTTTCTTATATCCCCAGGGCCGTCCGCACCAGGAAGATGACCAACAAGTGGCCCGGATAGAAGGCGTAGAAGAACCACTTAGGAATCTTGGGCTCCACGTGGGTGGGTAGGAAGATCAGCGGTGCGGACAGGAGGGCAAAGATCTCAAAGCCGATGGCGTGTCCCCCCACCACCAGGGCCATTGGGTCCTCCAGGGACCCGCCCCAGAGAGCCGGGAGGTAGCTCAGCACATAGAGCAGCGCCCCCAGCCAGGGCTTATTCCGGCACAGGTAGAAGATCAGGGTCAGGATGACGCCCGTGTTGGCGTAGTCCGCGTTCAGAACGTTGATGGCCAGCACCCCGAGGAGGAACCACCACCACTTCCGCTCCTTCACGCCGTAGATGGCCAGCAGGCTGAAAAACAGAGTGACAAAGATGTTCCAGCTGGTGAGCTCTTCCCAGAAGTTGTGGGGATGGAAGGCCAGGACGAAGAAGGGCTGGGAGACCACCGCAAAGAGCGCCAGCCGCCCCAGATACCGCCTGATGTCCCGTGTGTACATCAGGCCAACTGTCAGGCAGTAGCAGAAAATCGGGAAGGCCAGCCGTCCTACCCACCGGAATTCCGGGTGCTGGGGGAAAAAGACGGTCCCCACGTGGTCCACCACCATAGTCAGGATGGCGAACAGCTTCAAAAAGTTCGTGTCCAGGTTGGTCCTAAGCTTTGGCGTCTGTCTCTGTGTCTCTGCGTCCATGTTCGATACTCCTCCATTTGTGTTCTTCACCGCACCGGCCCCGGGGGCTCCCGCCCCCGGGCGGCGGGCGAAAAACAAAAACGCCGTGCAGGGCAAGCCTACACAGCGCGAGAAGCACGGGCTTCTCCATGCAACACGGACGCAGGAGTACAACAGCAAAACCGACCTTTACAAGAAAGACCGGAATGTCGTATAATATCCATGCGGTGCGGCCGGATGGCCGTTGTGTAGGTGGTGTCAGCACCTGCGCAGGTTTGCGGGCGTTGGCGCGCCCGCAAACTGCCGCATTTTTGTTTTTCGTGTTGATTATAGCAGGAAACCAGTTCCAATGCAAGAGGCAGGCACACACGCCCTTTTTCGCACAGAGGACAGAAAGAGAGGAGAGGCGGATGCCTCTCCTCTCTTTCCGCTCAGCCCGACTGGGGCATGGTCACGGTGGCCTTGAAC
>DBFWXD010000165.1:0-4976 GCA_048215895.1 Eubacteriales bacterium | reverse complement strand
GTGTGGATCTGCCCAGTGAGGCCGAGGGCATCAACTGGGGCGAAAACATGACCAACGTGGACCTGGCGGTGGCCTCCTTCGGCCAGCGCTTCACCACCACCCCCATCCAGCAGATTACCGCCTTCTCCGCGGTCATCAACGGCGGCAAGCTTATGCAGCCCTACATCGTCAAGAGTGTCACCGACCAGAACGGCAACGTCATCCAGAATACCGAGCCCACCCTGGTGCGCCAGGTGATCAGTGAGCAGACCAGCCGCCGGGCCACCGCCATTTTGGAGAGCGTGGTCAGCGAGCCCAAGGGCTCGGGCCACAACGCCTATCAGGCGGGCTACCGCATCGGCGGCAAGACCGGCTCCTCCGAGACGGGAGACCGGAGCCGAATCATCGTCTCCTCTATCGGCTTTGCCCCTGCGGACGATCCGGAGCTGGTGGTGCTGTTGGCCTTTGATAAGCCGGAGCAGACCTATGAGGGAAGCAACTGGTCCACCACCGGCGTATACATCAGCGGCGGCAACATGTCCGCCAAAACCGCAGGTCCCATGCTGGCCGATATGCTGGACTACCTGGGTATTGAAAAGGAATATACCGCCGAGGAATCTGCCGCTGTGGATGTGTCCACTCCCACGGTTACCGGCATGACCGTTGCCCAGGCGGAGGAAGCCTTGAAGGAGAAAAACCTCAGCTACCGCACCATGGGGTCCGGAGATACCGTTACCTCCCAGGTCCCCTCCGCCGGAGCCAGCGTGCCCGGAGGCTCTACGGTCATCTTGTATCTGGGCGATACGAAACCGGCCGAGACAGGCACAGTCCCCGACGTGACGGGATTGAGCTATGAAGCGGCCAAGACCAGACTGGAAAACGCCGGCTTCTTCATGCGGGCGGCCGGTGTCAGTACCTATTACACCAACTCCACCACTGCGGACAGCCAGAGCATTGCCGGCGGTGAGACCGCGGCCATTGGTACGGTGATAGACGTTCAGTTCTTCAATATGGTGGAGGACGGCGCGGTAGGCGTAGACTAAAAAGTTTGCCCCAGTTCCCTGTTCGGCACTTCTTATAGAGAATGAAACCCACCCTGTGAGGGGTGATTCCATGAAGCTGTGCGATGTATTGGCCGGCGTCCCCCTCACGGGGGGAGCGGTAAACCCTGATATGGAAATTTCTTCCATATCATACGACAGCCGGACGTTAAAGCCCGGCGCGCTGTTTGTAGCCCTGCCCGGAGAAAAGACCGACGGGCACCGCTTTATCCCGCAGGCACTGGAAAAAGGGGCGGCAGCGGTGGTGTGCGCCGCGCCGCCGGAGGAACCCGGCCCCTGGCTGATCACAGAGGACCCCAGGCTGGCCCTGGCCCTCCTCTCGGCCAACTGGTTTGGCCGACCGGGGGAGCAGATGAAGCTGGTGGCGGTCACCGGAACCAACGGCAAGACCACCACCACCAGCCTGTTAAAGGAGCTGCTGGAGCGGGTGCTGGGGGCCAAGGTGGGCCTCATCGGCACCAACCGGAACATGATCGGCGCCCGGGAGCTGCCCGCCCACCGCACCACGCCCGAGAGCTATGAGCTTCAGGGGCTGTTGAGGCAGATGGCTGACGAGGGCTGCACCCATGTGGTGATGGAGGTCTCCTCCCACGCCCTGGTCCAACACCGCACAGCGGGACTCACCTTTGAGACAGGTGTCTTTACCAACCTTACCCAGGACCACCTGGATTACCACCATACCATGGAGGAGTACCGCCGGGCCAAGGGCCTGCTGTTCACGCAGTGCAGGCAGGCGGTGCTCAACCTGGACGATGAGGCGGGGCGGTGGTACCTGGAGCACATCTCCTGCCCCGCGGTGACTTACTCAGAAAATCAGGCCCGGGCGGATCTGTGTGCCCGGAACATCCGCCTGTTTCCCAGCCATGTGGAGTTTGAGGCGCTGACCCTGGGCCGCCTGGCCCGGGTGTATCTGCCCATCCCCGGGGGCTTTTCCATCTACAATGCCCTGGCCGCTCTGAGTACCGGCCTGGCACTGGGACTGGACCTGGGGGAGATGGCCCGGGCTATGCCTGCCGTGCACGGGGTGAAGGGCAGGGTGGAGGTCGTGCCGGTGCCCAGAGCCTATACGGTGCTCATCGATTACGCCCATTCCCCCAACGCCCTGGAAAACATCCTGATGACCGCCCGGGACTTTACCGCAGGAAGGCTCTTCTGCCTGTTTGGCTGCGGCGGCGACCGGGACCGGAGCAAGCGCCCCATGATGGGAGCGGTGGTGGGGGAGCTGGCCGATGTGGCTGTGGTCACCTCCGACAACCCCCGTACCGAGCAGCCGGAGGCTATTATTGCCGACATCCTCCCCGGACTGGAGGGCCAGAGTGCCCAGGTCCATGTGGAACCTGACCGTCGGAAGGCCATCGCCTGGGCCCTGTCTCAGGCCGGACCGGGCGACGTAATCGTTCTGGCCGGCAAGGGCCACGAGACCTACCAGGAGATCCAGGGGGTGCAGTACCACCTGGATGAGCGAGAGGTGGTGGCAGAGTGGTTTGCCCGATCGTCATCCGGAAGCTCCGCTGTGCCAGGAAAAGGACAAAATGAGACTGGAAAAGTGCCGGCGGATGTAGTATAATCATTTGCTATGTGTGTGGCCCAATTTGTGGGCTGATGTTCAAAAGAGAAAGAGGTTTTGACCATGACATTCATCCTCAGCTTCATCGTGGCCTTCGGGGTGGCAGCTATTCTGGGGCAGGTACTGATCCCACTGCTGCACCGCCTGAAGGCAGGTCAGGCCATCCGGGAGGACGGCCCCACCTGGCATATGTCTAAGCAGGGCACCCCCACCATGGGCGGGGTGATGTTCATTCTGGCCATTGCGGTCGCCATCGTGGCTGCGGGCTGGGAGGAAATTCAGCGGGGAAACTGGAACCACATCTATGTGTTCCTCTTTGCCCTGGTCTTTGGCCTCATCGGCTTTATTGACGATTTCCAGAAACTGCGCCACCATGCCAACGAGGGCCTTACCGCGCCCCAGAAGTTCCTGCTTCAGCTGGCGGCGGCCATCGCCTTCACGGTGCTCATGCGCGGCCAGGGCTATTTGACGCCCAACCTCTTTATTCCCTTCCTCAATGTGGCCATTCCCATGCCCTGGGTGGTGTACATGGTCTTTGCTGCCTTTGTCATGGTGGGTACGGTGAATGCCGTCAACCTCACCGACGGCATCGACGGCCTGGCCACCGGAGTGACCATCCCTGTGGCCCTGTTCTACATGGCAGTGTCCGCCTGGTTTGGCCGCAACGACCTGGCCATCCTGGCCGCTGCCCTGGTGGGCGGTCTGGCTGCCTTCCTCATTTATAACTTCCACCCTGCCAAGGTCTTTATGGGCGACACCGGCTCCCTGTTTTTGGGCGGCATGGTGTGCGGCATGGCCTTTGCCCTGGACATTCCTCTGGTCATCCCCATCATTGGTCTTGTGTATGTGGCGGAGGTGCTCTCCGACATCATTCAGGTGGTCTACTTCAAAAAGACCCACGGCAAGCGCTTTTTCCGCATGGCTCCTCTGCACCACCATCTGGAGCTGGGCGGATGGAGCGAGACGAAGCTCTTCTGCGTGTTCTCCGGCCTGACCCTGGCCCTGTGCTGCCTGGCCTTTTTGGGAGTCATGGACCGGTATCCGGTGTAATAGAATGAATCGAACCGTTTGGCCGTGGCTGTGCCACGGCCAAACGGAACCCTTGGAACGGTAAGGTTCCATGCGTTGCGGAAAGAAGGTGATCCCCATGGCTCGAAAACCAAAGCGTGACCTGACCCTGGAGGAGCAGCTGGCCCGGGGGCCCATTGATCTGCCCTTTCTCATGCTGGTTCTGCTGCTGGTGGGGATCGGTCTGGTGATGCTTTTTTCCGCCTCCTACGCCACGGCCTACTACGATTCCAGCGTAGGCAACGACCCACTCTACTATTTCAAACGTCAGGCCCTGTTTGCGGCGGGCGGCCTTGCCGTTATGTATGTGGTCAGCAAGATCAATTATCAGACGCTGCGGGCCCTGTCCTTTCCCCTGCTGGGCGGCTCCATTTTTCTGCTGCTGCTCATCTACACGCCCTTTGGCGTGACCATCAACGGCGTGACCCGGTGGCTCTATGTGTTCCTGGTGGCCGGGCCTACCTTCCAGCCCTCCGAGATCGCCAAGGTGGCGGTCATTATCTTCTTTGCCGCCCGACTGTCCAAACGCGACACCGAAAAGAAGAAAAAGTTTACCCGCCGAACCAATTGGGGACGTTTTCTGAACTTTTTGGAAAAGATCGGCTTTCTGGAGCTGGTGCCCTACGGCGTAGTGCTGCTCATCGTGCTGGTTCTGGTGGTATTTGAGCCCCACATGTCGGGCACCATTCTGATCATGGTGGGTGCGGCGGCGGTGCTGTTTGTCTCCGGCATCAACCTGGGCTGGTTCATCGGTCTGGGCGGCATAGCGGTGCTGGGACTGTCCATCATCATCGGCTTTACCGACTACATGACCCGTAAGATGAACCTGTGGCTGAATCCGTGGGACTATCCCCAGGAGGGCGGCTACCAGATCATTCAGTCCCTGCTGTCCATCGCCTCGGGAGGCTTTTTGGGCAAAGGGCTGGGCAACAGCATTCAGAAGTTCAACTATCTGCCCGAGCCGGAAAATGACATGATCTTCTCCATTGTGGTGGAGGAGCTGGGCCTTTTGGGCGGCGGACTGGTGCTGCTGCTGTTTGCCATGCTCATTCTGCGCGGCTACTGGCTGGCCCTTCACGCCCGGGATAAATTCGGCACCCTGACGGTGGTGGGCATCACCACGCTGCTGGCCGCTCAGGTGTTTTTGAACATCGGCGTGGTCACAAACCTCATCCCCAATACCGGCATTTCCCTGCCCTTCTTCAGCTACGGCGGCACTGCCTTGCTGATTCAGCTGGCGCAGATGGGCGTGATTCTGAGCGTTTCCCGGCAAATTCCTGCCCCAAAGAAGGATTAAATTC
>DBFWXD010000164.1:0-1769 GCA_048215895.1 Eubacteriales bacterium | reverse complement strand
TAAAGACGGCCTCGGTAGCAATGACATCGTTGTCGCAGTATTCCGCGACCTTCTGCCACATCTCCTCCGGAACCGGCTGGTCCCAGGGAAGACCCAGCTCCTGGTGATGAAGACCCAGCTCGATCTCCCATTTCTTCAGGCTCTGCTTGACCGAGCAGAAGTCATACACGTCCGTATAAGAGACGTTATAGGCCTCCCCAAAGAAGCAGTTGGCGCTTCGGGCCTTCTTCTCGCTGTTGATGATCTTCTGGGACAGGTTGTAGAGCTGCTCGTTGGTGTAACCCATCAGCCGGGCGTACAAAATATGATTGTCGTACCGGCGGCAGTTGAACCCCACCAAACGGAACTTCATCAGCTCCTCGATCTCCGTGGGCTTGGGGTTGATCATCCGGACCACGGTTTGACCGGGGCCTTCGATCTTCCAGTTCACCAGGAACAGATTGGGGAATACCTCTACATCATAAAAGACCAGCTTGGCCTCGTCGTTTTTCACCCCCTGCCCGTCCTCGGCGGATTTGAAGGGCATCTTATTCACCAGCTTGATGCAGTATTCCGCCTGGTTGGTGCTGTTGGCGGCGAAGGCCAAGACCGCGTTGCGCATATCGGTGACGTCGTAGGGCATACCGCTCTCATAGGCGTCCGTCAGAATCTTGTGGATAAAGTCGATAGAGGGCTTAGTAGCCGGATGAATTTCCTTATTGAGGTTTCGCTTGATCTGAACTCTAAGCCCTTTTTCGCTTTGAATGACTTTGGAATTTACCACATTGTTTTCTCCTTTCAACGGTAATCCAGAGCTTATCGTAGCGATAGGCAGGTTGTTGCATTTGGAGAGCTTGCGGCGCAGGGAGCTGTTGCCGGTAAAGACCTTGACCTCGATGTGGTCGTCGTAAATCCGGCTGAGCCGCGCCGGGTCTCCGGAATAAATATAATGCAGGTGGATGCCGCAGCCACTCTTGCTTACCTCCGCATAAGTGGCCGGCCACTTGCTCGCCTCGGCCAGATTCCGCTCAAAGGACTTCTGGCCCTGCTCGTCCGGAATATCAAAGTCGATGACGATGTGGTTTTCCGGGAGCTTGACGTAGTGCAGCTTGCTGGTGTCCAGGGCGGACAGCTTTGTCCGGACACGCTCCCATTTGTTACGGGGCGTGCCTTCTCCGCCTGCATACTGGGCGGGGCAGTCGGCGCAGTCCTTGTCAAACGCCGAAGCCTGCCCCTCCACAAAGTCGATGGTGGGGTGAGGGGGCGACACCGGCTTGTCCTCCGGCGCCTGTTCCTCAAATTTTTCCGTCCGAAACCCGCTGTAATAGTTCCGAACGCGGGACCCGTCCCCCATGCTGAACCGCTCCTCGTAACACCGGAAGTAGTTCTTCAGCTCCTCCTTAAATATCATGCGGGAGACGGGGTAGGGCACCTTGGCGTCCTCGCAGTAGACCTTATACATCTCCCAGGCCGACTTCAGGGACACGCCATCGTCCCGTTTGAACACATGATAGGAGTCCACGATGAAGTTATAAAAGTCATTGGAGGCCCCCATCATGGCGATGGGAATATAATCGTTGTAGTAGTCCGGGTCCTCCAGATAGACCTCCTGACAGTGATAGGCAATGCCGCCCAGCTCGAAGGGGATTTGCCGGGTCAGCCTCCGGTACTCGTCCGGCGGAACCTTGTCCCCGGTGGGCGTCACGTCGATCAGCCTTCGGATGACGCCGGATTTCGCGTCCGTAATCTTGACCGGCTTGTTGGTTCCCATGATGAGGAAGGTCTTAAAG
>DBFWXD010000163.1:0-3787 GCA_048215895.1 Eubacteriales bacterium | reverse complement strand
TCATTTTATAAGATAATAAGAACAAAAAGAAATGACCCTTGACTGCCCGTTTCGTAATCCGCTGCAGTCAAGGGTCATTTCTGTTCACTCTTGTTATCTAACATCATATGGTTACCTCCATTTCTATTGGATACGCTTCACAGCCTGTTCCATTCAGCAACTTGAATCTACTCAGACAACCGGTTCTTTTGCCGTTATTACGACTTCTTAATCCTCAAACGTGAGGTCCACTTTGGTTGGGGCATTCCGTTCTTGCTGTTTGGTTCCTGCTGTTTGGCGCTGCCTGTCTTCCCGCAATGCCGGTCAGTTACAATGAGTTTTACTGGGAGATGATATCGTGGACCGCGAATCTTCTTGGAAGTTTATCCTTTGAATCCTTCTTGATCGTCGATGTTCGTTTTGAGTAACTCTTCTCCTCGTTCCCTCTCTAACTGCTTGCTTGGTCGTTTATTCACTTCAATTTTTTAGATTCGACCTTGCATAACGGGTTCAGGCGCTGGGGCTTTTACTTGTACATTGGACTCATCCTTTCTGGCTATAATGTACCACTTTCCTCAGTTTTTGTCAACTCTTTTTGTTTGATTTTGTGCACAAAAAACTAGTGTGTTTTTTGACTGCCTCATTATCACGATGAAGTAAATGAAATCCCCGGAGGAACATCCTCCGGGGATCGATTCACATATGCTCCGGGACGGGGTCACCCGGCAGTTCCCGGAACCAGGTATACTGAGGCACCAGGGACTTCCAGCCCTCCAGCACCTTGTCCGCCAGCTCCGGCGTAAAGAAGATTCCGTCGCAGTTTTCGTCCCGGCAGAAGCTGATCTGCCGGCGGTTATACCAGGGATAGAGCAGAGACCCGGGATCTCCCTTGGGCCGCTTGTACATCTGCCCCTCCAGCTGAAACTCTCCCCGACGGTTTACTTGCCGGGCCAGCTTCTCCACAGGCTTGGGGTCCCGGTCAATGCGGGCGCGGAGCTTGGCCATGGTCAAGGGGGTGGGGTCCCAACAGCCCATGCCGTAGCTGTAACGATCGGCGGCCACCTCAAAGAAGAAGCAGGGGATGGCGCTGTCGTGTTCACCGGGCTTGCGCAGGGAGAACCACAGGTGATCCTTATAGGGCCCCCGGCCAAACAGCCGGCGGGCGTCCCGGTAAATCCGGCTCACCTTGCACTCCAGCTCCAGCTTGGGATAGGCTTCGGTCATGGCCTGGGTCAGCTCCGCCGCCAAGGCCCGGGTGGGCGCATCCACGTAGGTGAGAAACTCCTCCTTGTGGGCCAAAAACCAGCTGCGCTCGTTGTTGAACTTCAGGTTCCAGAGAAAATCAATGGTATGCTGGGTATATCCTTCAAACATAGGGCTGCCTTTCCTTGCGTGTTATTGGATGTCCTGGCTGGGGGCGTCCACCACAGGTTCTCCGCTCTCTCCTCCCTCATTGGAGGGGATCACCGGTTCGGTGTTGCCGTCGGGCTGATCCGATGTACCGGTGCCAGTTTCGGGATCGGTGGTGGTGCCGGGGTCTGTGGTCGTGCCGGTGCTGCCGCCGGTACCAGGATCGGTGGTCGTACCTGGATCGGTGGTCGTACCGGGCTGCGGGGGCACACCGTTGACCCAAGTAGCGGGATCTCCGTCGGCGGGGTTATAGAGGATGGTCTTGGGACGCATCTTGTAGACGCTGACCCCCATGTCCTGCTTTTCGATGAGGTTTCCATCCTTATCATAGATGCTGCGGTAGGCCTGGGCCTTCAGGCCGGTATAGGGATTCTGCACCGTATCCACCTTCGTAGTCCCCCGAGGAATGCTCTCGTCGGGCTGATAGACGGTGGTAGGCGCCTGCTTATCATAGGCATAGCTCTCCGGAATGGCGTAGACGCCCTCCTCATTGGTCCCGTAGATCCGGCAGACCAGCACCTCTTTGTTCCCCTGCCACTCAGGAGCGATGGTGACCTTGATGGGATAGTCGGTGTTGTTCTTAAAGCGGAAATCGGTCACACCATAGTAGACGGTGGCGTCCATACCCACAGGGACATAGCCTGTGTTATAGCCGTGATTATACCGCTCCACCACCTCAAGGGCGCTGTGGAGCAGGGCATAGTAGATCGTGGAGGAGGTCTGGCACACGCCGCCACCTACCTCTTCCACCGTCTTGCCTCCGGAGTAAACCGTGGCGGACTTATAGCCCATAGAGGCCGAGCGGCTGCCGGTCTGGCCGTTGAAGGAGAAGATTTCTCCCGGCATAATGATGGCCCCGTTACAGGCCTCGGCAGCCAGCTTTACGTTGAACTTCCGGTTGGCCGTTCCGGTGAGCACCGTGCTCCCCTCGCCCAGCACGTCCCGGAAGAGTTTTCCCTCCAGGCTTTCCTTGGTGTCCTTGGGCTGGGTCAGGGTGACGGGGATGGAGAAGGTCTCCCCCTCTCCCGCCTTATCATAGGCGCTTTTCAGCTCCTGCACATCAAAGTCCACGCCCACCACATGGTCGCTCACTTGAAACGTCTCCGGGTCCATGGTGGCACTCTTGGCCTCTACCGCCAGCTCCTGGTGGATGGCGTCAAAGTCCGGCTCCTGGGGCGGGGTCTCCATCACAGGGAGCTCCTCCCGGCTGATGGTCAGCCCTTCCCCCTGGCTCTCCCACTGGGCAATGGCCTCTTCAAAGCCCTCCTGCACCGTGGTGACCAGCTGATCTTTGTCCACGGAAGCGCCGCTGCGCCCCTTGGTCATGGTGAGCCGGTCCCCCTCAATGGCGTAAGTGGCCTGGGTGACGTTTCCAACCTCTTCGTCCACCTGACGGACCAGGTTGGCCAGCGCCTGAGGCTCATCAGAGCTCCACGCGATCTCCGCCTGCCGGGACATTCCCGCCAAATGCGCCAGGTAGCTTCCGCCCTGGAGGAAGAAATTCCCGCGCCCCTCCTGCCATGCGGCCTGGGCATTGTCCGCACTGCTCAGTTCCATATCCGCCAGGCTCAGGGTATAGCTGCGGTCCTGATAGGCCAGGGAGAGCTGAATGTTTTCTCCATTTTGCTCCAGAGCCTCTTCCACGGCGGCTTGGGCCTGCTCCTGGGTCATGCCGGACACATCTACCCCTAGTACCGACACATTGGGAAAAATGGTATTCATGCTCCCCGCCCAGGCGCACAGGCCCAGATAGGACGCCAGCACAACGCCTGCTGCCGCCCCTGCGATGATCCATATCTTTTTGCCCCCATTGGGCTTTTTTTCCACACGCTGACCTTGCATAGACCTCGTACCTCCCGACGATTGGGAAGAAAATTCTTCCCCTTCTCACCTTATGTTCAAGGGGAAGTGGTTTCTACTTATACTCTCACAAGTTTGTATTATAGCACCCAAAACTACCCCTTACAATTACAGAATAGTTACAACTCTGGAAACGACTGGAACCAAAAAACAGCCATTTACTTTTTGTTCCGGCCGCTGTATGATAGTATGCAGCAAAGCAAAATCAGATCTTTACTGAATTTTAAGGTAAAATCAATTCCATTTGGAATTTTTTATGCTAAACTAAATGCAGCATACCATGAAGGGGGAACCATCATGTCCAATCCTTCCAGCCAATCAGGCCGGGGCGGAGATCCAATTTACTGGCTCATTGCCATCGGTCTTTTATTGACCGGCTTTGCAGCCCCGGTGGGCATTGTGATGATCGTACTCAAGCTGCTGGGCGGAAAAAAGCGGGGGCGGCACCCCTATTACAGCCAGCAGCAGCAAGTCAATATGGGGGCCCGGACCACCGCCGCTCAGGAGCCCTTCTCCCAGCCGGAACATACCGCTCCCA
>DBFWXD010000162.1:0-2139 GCA_048215895.1 Eubacteriales bacterium | reverse complement strand
TACATGGGCAAGCGGCAGGGAAAGCACTCCGCCTCTCAGGAGGAGATCTCCCAGACACTCATTGACCTGGCCCGGGCTGGGAAAACCGTGGCCCGACTGAAAGGGGGCGACCCCTTCGTCTTTGGCCGGGGAGGCGAGGAGATGCTGGCCCTGCGTGAGGCGGGCATCCCCTGTGAGGAAGTGCCCGGCATCCCTTCGCCGGTGGCCATTCCCGCCGGGGCCGGGATTCCCGTGACCCACCGGGGCCTGAGCCGCGGCTTTCACGTGGTCACCGCCCACACCGCCGCCCACGGCCTGCCCCAGGATTTGGACAAGCTGGCCTCACTTTCTGGCACGCTGGTCTTTCTCATGGGCCTGTCCCGGCTGGAGGCGCTGGCCCGGGGGCTGATGGAAGCGGGAAAGGACCCCAACACCCCGGCGGCGGTAATCTCCGGGGGCTGCGCGCCAAAGCCCATGGCGGTCCGCGGCACGCTGTCTGACATTGCCCAAAAGGCTGCCCAGGCCGGGGTGGAACCTCCCGCCGTCATTCTGGTGGGCGAGGTGGCCGCTCTGGACCTGACCTCCCCCCTCGCCCGGCCTCTGGAGGGGATTTCCATTGGCCTCACCGGCACGGAAGCCATTCAGGACAAGCTCCGGGCCCTGCTGGAAGACCAGGGCGCCGTCGTCCACACCGTGATGGAGTCCCGGGTGGAGCCCCGCTCCCCGGACTTCGACCCCAAGGGGCTGTGTGACGGAAACAAGCGCTGGCTCATCTTTACCAGCGCCAACGGAGTGGAGGAATTTTTTGGCCGGGTCTGCCGGGAGCGGCTGGATCTGCGCCGCTTTTCCGCCTGCTTCTTTGCCGCCATCGGTCCCGCCACCGGCCGCGCTCTGGAGCGCCGCGGTATATTCCCCGACCTGTGCCCCACGGAGCACACCAGTGCCGGGTTGGCCCGGGCCCTGTGCGAAACCCTCTCCCCGGGGACGGAGTGCGTGCTTCTGCGTTCCGAGCTGGGGGCGGAGATTCTGCCTCAGATGCTACGGGAGCACGGCATGAAGGTGGAGGAGATTCCCCTCTACACCGTTCGGGCCGTTCCCGCTCAGGATACGCTTCCGCCTCTCTCCTACCTGCTTTTCGGCAGCGCCCAGGGGGTGGAGGCCTACTTTGCCCACTTCTCCCAGCTGCCGGAGGGCACGGTTCCGGTGTGCATCGGCCCGGTAACCGCCCAGCGGCTGGCCGGATATACGGACTGCCCCTTTCTCTCTGCCGCCACCCCCTCTGCCCAGGCCATGGTGGAGGCGGTGTGCCGCCATGGGGCCGCTCAAATGCCATAAAAAATCCCCCCGCTCCCACATCCGGGAACAGGGGGATTTTTTATTTCCCATGCAGCTCCGCCAAAACAATCTCCGGGCGGTTATTGACCCGCAGGGGACAAAGGCTGTTGCCCAGTCCCCGGGACACCACCAGCTGGGTGTCTCCCATGGTATAGAGCCCCCCGTCATATTGGGGGAAAAAGCCCTGGTTGGGGGCAATCACCCCGCCCACAAAGGGGAGGCGCACCTGGCCTCCGTGGGCGTGGCCGCTGAAGACCAGGTTCATCCCCGCCCGGGCATAGGTCTCCAGCAATTCCGGGCGGTGGATCAGGAGAATGGAATAGAGCCCCTCCTCCCGGAGCCTTCCCAGCTCCTCTTCCACAATTCCCGGCCAGTTGGCCGAATCCTTATCCTGGAAGGTGGGGTCGTCCACCCCGATGAGGGCAATGGCCGCGCCCTCCCGGGTGAGGAGGGTCCGCTCTCCCCGGAGCACCGATACACCCAGATTTTCCATGCACCGCTCCAGCATCCAAAATTCCTCTGGAATGCGGCTTTCGTGGTTGCCGGCCACATAGTAGACCGGCGCAATCTCCACTGCACCCCGGACAAACTCCAGGGCGGCGCTGACATCGGTGCGCCGGGAGTCAACCAGGTCGCCGGTGATGATGATGATGTCCGGCCGCGTGCCGGCCAGCAGGGTCAGCAGCTCCCCGTTTCCCGTACCGAACACCTCGTTATGCAAATCGGAAATCTGTGCAATACGGAACCCCTCAAATTCCTGGGGCAGGCGCTGGTCCGTCACGGAGATAGTGTGGACCATCACCGCCCGGTTGCCCCACCAGAGCC
>DBFWXD010000161.1:0-2973 GCA_048215895.1 Eubacteriales bacterium | reverse complement strand
GGTACATCCCATCCTTCCAGGCATCCGGGGCAAGATAGAGCCCGTGGCCTACACGCTCCAAGCCTCGTTCCCGCACATAATTTCCAAGCACAGGCCTGGCGATCCCTGCAGCAACGGCATCCGCAGTCCGCAGCACACCGTTTCCGCCGCGAACCAGAGCATCCAGAACATCGAATGCAGGCATAGAACGCCCTCCTTTCGTGCTCATATAATAACTCATATAGGCACAAAAGTAAACAACGCAAACAGAGATGTTTGAGAAAAAGCTGGAGGCGGGCCGGCATATTCTGACCGGGAAGCCCATCCCACTCATGCGGGATGGGGAGGAGATCAGCGGTGGGTATGCCCGCTGGGCCAGGGCTGGGCGGCATAGCAGCTCCCGCCCGGAAGGGCTGTTCGTCTATTCCGGCCACTGTGTGGGGAATGGGTATGGCCTTCTTGACGGCGTCCGGATATACTGTAGGCGCCACAACTGGAGAAGGAGTGTAAAAATGGAAGAACAGAAATTGATCCAAATGATCCGGTTTGACCATGACCTCGTCGTATTCATCGAGGGATCGGATGACCAGCAGCGGCAAGTGAACATCTATGGGTATGCCATGCATCAAGCAGTAAACGTATGGGACTTTGTTGAGTGGCTGTGTACGCGCAAAATGCGGGCGGTATTTGCCGGAAATCCCTACGCATTCCCTGATATTGTGAATTGGCTGGGCGGGAAGCTCTATGCGATCCGGGCCAACTATATCCTGACACACAGGGGCCTGCTTCTTCCCTGGAATGCGGTGGATGGCGGAACCGTCTGGAAACCGCGGTATTGAATACCTTTTTTCTGATGACGGCAAATGCAGCCGCTATGTAGCGGGCTTTTGGGGCGACCTGTCCGATGTGAAGGATATTCACGGCCAGCCCCTGTGTGTGGGGAATATGGTGACGATGCTCCACAGTGGAGAGCCCTATGAACAGATGATCATCCTGAAAGGGAAAATCCCAGCTCTCACAGGAGCACCTGAACCGTCATGGTGCGGTTTTCCAGCCCCCATTTACAGAGGCGGGCATCATGACCGCCCAAAGATACTCCTACCCGATAATAGAACGCCAATCCTGCCTCACAGCCTACTATCCCGCTCAGAAACGGGCCAGGGCGCCTGCCAAGCAGCCTCAAAAAACAGAGGGCCAAACTCGGTGAGGGCTGTCCGGCCCGGCCACTCCGAGGCCGTGCTCCAGACTGCGGGTGGAAAGGGCTGTTTGGGGATAGTCCGGCCTGTTCGGGAATAGGAATCGCTTTCCCGCCCGGTATGTGGTATTGTGTAGCTGTGGAAGCAGCCCAGTATAATACAGATTGAAACGGAGGGAACTGTATGGGAGTCCAACGGGCGATCAATGGACAGCTCATCACATGGGAAGTCATCGTTTACGGCTTCCTCGGTATGGAGCAGGTGGCGGCACGCTACAAAGACCCTTGGAAAGCGGCGGTCTATTGCTGTGAGCACAACTGCGCCGAAGTCAAGATGGCCCTTTCCGAACCGGATGAGCCGTTACCGACAAACGACTAACCGCAGCGGCCGCGGCATCGGCTGGATGCCGCGGCCAACTGTACAAGGCCGACTTTAAAATCCTGTTTACATTCTATAAACTATCGGGTATCATGGAAAGAGAACCGCACGAGGAGGCAGGACAATGGAACAGCGATATGATAAGGAAACCGGGCTTCCCGTAGATCGCGCCTATCTGGAATGCGGCCTTCCCCCTTATTTGCAGAGGTCTCTGGATACGATGAAGCGGGCCTGGGAGGCGGAGGACAACGGCGCCAACGACCTCCACTTCGACGCGTATTATTGTGAGCTCCAGGCCGACATCAACTCCGCGGAAGTGGAGGGAGAAATCAGCTCCGAGCAGGCGTGGTACCTGCGGGAAACCTATTTGCGCATTCAGCGCGGAGTAATCTGATATGATAGACTTTACGAATCTTCCAAGACGGAACAAGACCTATGGCGGCGCCAATGGCAGCAAGCGCTCTGTCATATATCAAGATGAGCAGTATATGCTGAAGTTTCCGCCGCATCCGTCCAGGAACAGGGACATGAGCTATGCCAATAGCTGTCTCTCCGAGTATTTGGGCTGCCACATCTTTGCCCTGGCGGGCATTCCAGTACAGGAAACTCTGCCGGGGACCTATACCTATCACGGAAAAGAAAAGATTGTAGTGGCGTGTAAGGATTTTACATCCCCGGGTGTTGTCCTGCAGGACTTTGCCTCAATGAAAAACCAGGTGATTGATTCGGAGCGGAACGGATACGGGACAGAGCTGGACGATATTCTGTTCTCCATCCATGAGCAGCCGGCCATAGATCCCAAGGAGCTGGAAGAACGGTTTTGGGATATGTTCATTGTAGACGCCCTGATCGGCAATTGGGATCGACACAATGGAAACTGGGGCGTCCTCTATGATACTGTGCATGATATGGTAGCCTTGGCTCCGGTATTCGACTGCGGCAGCTGCCTGTATCCGCAGTTGGACGAGGGGAAAATGCAGGCCGTACTCAGTGATCCACGGGAAATGGACTTCCGGGTATATGAGATCCCCCTGTCTGGAATCAAGCAGCAGGACAAAAAAATCCGGTATTTTGATTTTCTGTCCTCTCTGGAATACGAGGGCTGCAACGCGGCGTTGAAGCGAATCGGACCAAGGTTGGATATGGAGCAAATCTGCCGTCTGATTGATGAGACGCCCTGCCTTTCAGGACTCCAGAGGAGGTTCTACAAAGAGATTCTGGCGCTCCGAAAGGAACGGATCATCGACTACTCGCTGCAGAGGCTTCAAGAGCGTGAGCGGAGTATGCTTCCAGGCCATACAAAGAAACCGTCCAGAGATACTGAGCGTTAAAATGGCTGGAGCTGGGTGTTACCTGTAGCACCCGAATCGCCACAATTTATCGTAAGATTTGGGCCCAGGGTGTGCAACAGCGCACCCTG
>DBFWXD010000160.1:0-11369 GCA_048215895.1 Eubacteriales bacterium | reverse complement strand
GATCACCATCGAGGAGTCCAAGACCGCCGAGACCTACTCTGAGGTTGTGGAAGGCATGCAGTTTGACCGGGGCTACATCACCCCCTATATGGTCACTGACACCGAGAAGATGGAGGCCAATCTGGACGACGCCCTCATCCTGATCACCGACAAGAAGATCTCCAACATCCAGGAGCTGCTGCCTCTGCTGGAGCAGGTTGTCCAGTCCGGCAAGAAGCTGCTGATCATTGCTGAGGACGTGGAGGGCGACGCCCTGTCCACCCTGATTGTCAACCGTCTGCGCGGCACCCTGAATGTGGTGTGCGTCAAGGCCCCCGGCTTCGGCGACCGCCGCAAGGAGATGCTGCAGGATATCGCCATCCTGACTGGCGGCACCGTCATCTCCTCCGATGTGGGTCTGGAGCTGAAGGAAGCTCAGCTGAATCAGCTGGGTCAGGCCCGTCAGGTGAAGGTCACCAAGGAGAACACCACCATCGTCAACGGCGCTGGTTCTTCCGAGGAGATCAAGGCCCGCATTGGCCAGATCAAGAGCCAGATCGAGGTTACCACCTCTGACTACGACAAGGAGAAGCTGCAGGAGCGCCTGGCTAAGCTGGCCGGCGGTGTGGCTGTCATCAAGGTCGGCGCTGCTACCGAGGTGGAGATGAAGGAGAAGAAGCTGCGCATTGAGGACGCTCTGAACGCCACTCGCGCCGCTGTGGAAGAGGGCATCGTGGCCGGCGGTGGTACCGCCTACCTGAATGCCATCCCCGCCGTGGAGAAGCTGTATGCTGAGGTAGAGGGCGACGAGAAGACCGGCGTGCAGATCATTGCCCGGGCTCTGACCGCTCCTGTAAAGCAGATCGCTGCCAACGCCGGCATCGACGGCTCCGTGGTTCTGGAGAAGATCCGCGAGTCCGGCAAGACCGGTTACGGCTTCGACGCCTATAACGAGGTTTACTGCGACATGATCCCCGCTGGTATCGTGGATCCCACCAAGGTGAACCGCTCCGCTCTGGAGAACGCCGCCTCCATCGCCAGCACCCTGCTGACCACCGAGGCCCTGGTCGCCGACAAGCCCCAGCCCGCTGCCCCCGCTGCTCCTGCTGCCCCTGATATGGGCGGCATGTACTAAGAAGCGCGGAGGGCAGGCGCATAGGGATGACAGACTCCGAAGCGGATGGGCAGAGCCCAGGGCAGCCAAGAGCTGAACCGGGTCTGCCCGGAGTCGGAGGAGTTGTCAGACCGGCCATGCGCCCAGCCCGCAGCGTGACAGCCCAAAGCGCAGCGTGACAACTAAAATCGTCAGAAAGCCCGTGGCCGTGTGCCGCGGGCTTTTTTTATGGGCTGGGGTCTGGCGGCCCGACCATGTGCCCAGCGCGCGACGTGACAACGAAAAGCCATCAAAAACGCCCGCGGCCATGAGCCACGGGCGTTTTGTGCGCAAAAGGCTTATTGAGGAAGCTGATTCACATCTGCCCGGAAAATCCGGCGCAGATCAAAGAGCGTGAACATAATGCACAGAGAGGTGATCAGCCCGGCCACGGCCAGTATGATCAGGGTTGGTTCCCAGAGATCGGTGAGGAAACGGAGAGGGTGGGCGCACAGGGACATGGCGGTGAGCAGCAGTGTCTGGCGGGTGCGCCACTTGAGAAGCCGCTGGTCCAGATTTTGTTCAGGCTGCTGGTATTTGGCAGCCAGGGCGGCGTAATCGGTGAGCATCTGGAAGTGGAAGTATACCTCGGCCAGGCTGATGATCAGGTCCAGAATGGGGAACTGCCCGTTCAGGGTGGTACCCAGCCAGGAGGCCAACCAGATTGCTATATGCCATGCTGCCAGCAGAGTGCCCAGGGGCCGCAGAAGCTCCAGATCTCGCCGTTCCTCCTTTAATTGCTGGATGGCGGAGAGAAAGAGGAGAAACCCAATAAAGGAGGGCAGGATGCTGACAGAACCCAGGTTAATATCAAAGTACAGGAAAAAGTATCCCCAGGCTGCCTTGGAAAGTGCATCGTACAAGGTTTGACGGTCTGTCATTGGGCACCTCCTTCCTGGAGGCGGAGGGTGAGCTCCGCCGCCTTTTGGCCGTTGATGTAAAGATCGGCCGCGTAGCGGTCGGGAAGCAGGAAGCTGTCCTCATCAAATCCGCTGCTTCCGCCGCCGCCCCCCATAAGAGCCACCGATCCCCAGTCGGGGTCCAAATCTCGGCTGACCCAGGTCTCTCCGTGGTTGGAGCTGCCGCCGCCGCTTCCGGAACCTGCACTGCGCAGAGTGGGGCGCGGTTCTCCTTCGTCCAAGGGAAGGACGGAAACTCCAAGCTGAGTAATGGAAGACTTTTCCTCCTCAGAGCCCAAAAAGACGCAGCGGGTCCACTGGTTGTTGGTAACTTCATCAAATTTTGCGTTGGGCTTGGGAACCGTGTCAAAGGAAGTGGAAGGCCCGAAGAACCAGCTGGAGTTGCTGTTCTTCTGCACGGTGTTGTCCACCACAAATGTGGTCTGGTAGCGCACTTCCACCCGGAAATTTTCCGCCGTGCTGGAGTAGAGATAGGAGGGCAGCTCCTCCACACCCCAGAGCATGGAGCTCTCCATAACCTTCATAGTTTGAACCTCACCCAGTTCCGTCACTACCCAACGGCTTTCCTCTTTTTGGACAAGCACCTGCTGGCAGGCCACATACATTTTGTTCTCCTCATATTGTCCGTCGGGAGCACCGTTGAGCTTGACCGCCACCAGGGCCTTATAGGTGTCCTCTCCAACTGGCTCCAGATTGTAAATGTAGTAGCCCTCATTCCGGTCGGGCTCTATGGGCAGCCCAGTGTCCCAGGTAGGCCAGAGGCTCTCCTCCTGGCGCTGGTGCATGATACGGGCAATTTCCGCCTGCTGGCTGAGGGGGGCACACATGGCTCGGTAGGCGCCGCTGTTGGTCAAAAGAGATTTTCCGTAGGCATCCAGGGCCCCGGCGTAGGTGGTACACCAGGTGGTGCGGGCGGAGGCCAGGGACAGGTCAATGTCGGCGCTGCCGGGCAGCCGGCCGGCCTCATTGTAAACGCTGGCCGCCTGACTGCCGAAGACCAGGGGGGCGGCCAGGATGATTGCCGCGCACACGGACACCAGGGCCATCCCGGCGGGATAGCGCTTAAACCGGACAATGGCCTCGATGCGCTGGCGGATGTTTTTGCCGCCGTTGGAGGCAGAAGAGGTGCCTGGAGCTCGGGCGTATTTCTCATTGGCCATGGACAGGAGGATGCGGCCATATTCCCGGCGCTCCTCCCCCTCCAGCCGCTCTAGCACCCGCTGGTCGCAGAGGGATTCCAGGTCGTTGCCCGCCTGGTTGGCACAGTACCACAGCAGGGGGTTGCACCAGTGGAGGCACCGCAGCAGACAGATGACCAGGCCCCAGATCACATCCCGATATTTCAGATGCAGCAGTTCATGGAGCAAGACCTTGTCATCGGTCTGGACTCCGGCGGGCAGAACCAATACCGGCGAAATGACTCCGCAGAGAAAGGCGGAGCCGGCTCCTTCCAACACCACGGCCCGGCAGGTGGGGAGATGATACTGGTCAGCCACAGCCTGAATCCGGGCTGCGGTGGAATCGTCCACGCAGGTGCTGACGCGCAGTGCCCGCCGCAGGCAGAAATAGGAGAACAGATAGCGCACCAGCAGCAAACCGGCGCCCAGCACATAGGCCCAGTAGAGCCAGTCCCACAGTGTGGTGGGAACGGAGAGACTGGGCAGGGGGATGGGAGCGGTGACTTGGGTCAGAGCGTAGGAGCTGGTGAGGGCAGTCTTTATGACTTCCACAAATACCGGCCAATTCAGGAGTACATACCGCCCGCCAAACCCGGCCGGGAGGAGCAGAACAACGCCTAAAATTCCCCACACGGCAAATTGCCAGCGGGGGGAGAGCTTGTCCCGAAACATGGCCTTGACGATGAGCAAGAGCACGGCCACGCCGGAGGCGGTCAGGGTTTGGAGAAGAAATGCCCAGAGATCTCCCATGGCTTATACCTCCATTTCGTCCAGCAGCTGCCGGAGCTTATCCCGCTCCTGGGGGGAGATGGATTCCTCTTTTAAAAAGGCGGCAATCAAATCCCCGGCAGAGCCCTGGTAGACCCGGTGAAGAAAGCTGCGCCGCTCCTGGGCCCGGCAGTCCTCTCGGCTGAGCAAAGCACGGTAGATGTGGGGAGAGGACTCCTTGTCAATGGACACCAGCCCTTTGGCTTCCATGCGGGTGAGATAAGTCAAAACGGTGTTCCGGTTCCAGCCGGTGGCCGGGCGCAGGGCTTCCACCAGCTGCCCCAGCTCGGCTCCGCCGGTCTCCCACAGCGCACCCAATACCGTCCATTCCCGGTCAGAGAGCTTATCCATAAATATACCTCCTACACATGTAGTACAATATCATACTACACGTGTAGGAGGTTTCTGTCAAGATGGAATTTTGTGGAAAGGCTCCAAACGGCCTTACAGACCCTGGGCGATCATCGCCTCGGAGATCTTCTTAAAGGCGGCAATGTCGTTGCCGGCGATGAGGTCATACCCCAGACCGTACTCTTCCGCGGCGGCGGCAGAGGCGTCGTAGATGGAGCTCATAATATCCCGCAGCTTCTGGTCCACCTCGGCGGGGGTCCAGTTGTAGCGGATGGAGTTCTGAGCCATTTCCAGGGCGGAGACGGCCACACCGCCGGAACCGGAGGCCTTAGCGCCGGCAGTGAGGATCTTGGGGCTCAGGCGCAGCAGCTTCAGTGCCTCGGCGGTGGCGGGCATGTTGGAGCCCTCCACATAGTAGCGCACATCGTTGGCCAGAATGCGCACCGCATCCTCCACGTCCAGCTCGTTTTGGGTGGCACAGGGAATGACCACATCCACGGCCACCTCCCAGGGCTTCTTGCCCGGGAAGAAGGGGACGCCGAAGCGGTCAGCATAAAGGGAGACCCGGTCCTGTCCTTTGGCGCGCATCTCCAGCAGGAAGTCAAATTTCTCCTGGGTGGTAACACCGGCGGGATCATAGATGTAGCCGTCGGGGCCGGAGAGGGTGACCACCTTGGCGCCCAGCTCGGCAGCCTTGCGGCATACGCCCCAGGACATGTTGCCGAAGCCGGACACGGCAATGGTCTTGCCTTCGATGGTATCCTTCTGGTGCTCCAGCATGCGGGCCAGGAAATAGACCGTGCCGAAGCCCGCGGCCTCCTGGCGGATCTTGCTGCCGCCATAGGTAAGGCCCTTGCCAGTGAGGGCGCTGCTCTCCGCCTTGCTCAGCAGGCGCTTATACTGGCCATAGAGGTAGCCGATTTCCCGGGCACCTACGCCGATGTCGCCGGCGGGCACGTCGGTGTCGGAGCCGATGTAGCGGTAGAGGGCGTTCATAAAGGACTGGCAGAAGCGCATGATCTCCCGGTTGCTCTTGCCTCTAGGATCGAAGTCGGCGCCGCCTGCGGCGCCGCCGATGGGCAGGCCGGTGAGAGCGTTTTTATAGGTCTGCTCAAAGCCCAGGAACTTCACCACCGAGGGAGTGACGCCGGGGTGGAAGCGCAGGCCGCCCTTGTAGGGGCCGATAGCACTGTTGAACTGGACACGGTAGCCGTGGTTGGTATGGGCTACGCCTTTGTCATCCACCCAGGGGACCAGAAACATAAACATACGGTCGGGCTCCACCATACGGGTGAGCAGATCCAGCTTTTCATAGCGGGGGTCATCCAGGGCCGGATCGATCATCTCCAGCCAGGTCTGAACCGATTGGAGATACTCCGGCTCGTGGGCATACCGCTGCCGCAGCTGAGCGGCCACACGGACAGCATATTCATTCATCGTAAGCCCTCCTTTACACAAGACCGTAGGCCAGCATGGAGTCGGCAATCTTCAAAAAGCCGGAGATGTTGGCACCGGCGACCAGGTTGCCGGGCATTCCGTACTGGGCAGCGGCGTTGGAGGCGTTGTGGTACAGGTCAGTCATGATGGTCTTCAGGCGGCTGTCCACCTCTTCAAAGGACCAGGAGAAGCGCATGGAGTTCTGGCTCATTTCCAGGGCGGAGACGGCCACACCGCCGGCGTTGGCGGCCTTTGCGGGGGCGAAGAGGACACCGGCCTCCTGGAAGGATTCTACAGCGTCGGGCGTGCAGGGCATGTTGGAACCTTCTGCCACAGCAAAGCAGCCGTTGGCGATGAGGGTCTTGGCCGCTTCGCCGTTGAGCTCGTTCTGAGTGGCGCAGGGCAGGGCGATGTCGCAGGGGATAGTCCAGATCTTGGAGCAGCCCTCGAAATACTGGGCGCTGGGCTTGCGCTGGACATATTCCTTAATGCGCTTGCGCTCCACTTCCTTGATCTGCTTGATGAGATCCAGGTCGATGCCCTCCGCGTCGTACACATAGCCGTTGGAGTCGGACATGGCCACCACCTTGCCGCCCAGCTGAGTGGCCTTTTCACAGGCGTAGGTAGCCACGTTACCGGAGCCGGAGATGATGACGGTGGCACCGTCAAAGCTGCGGCCGGCCTCTTTGAGCATATTGTCGGCGAAGTAGCACAGGCCGTAGCCGGTGGCCTCCTTACGGGCCAGGGAGCCGCCGTAGCTCAGGCCCTTGCCGGTGAGCACGCCGGTAAACTCGTTGCACAGGCGCTTGTACTGGCCGAAGAGGTAACCGATCTCCCGAGCACCCACGCCGATGTCGCCGGCGGGTACGTCGGTGTCGGGACCGATGTACTTAAAGAGCTCGTTCATAAAGGACTGGCAGAAGCGCATGACCTCAGCATCGGATTTGCCCTTGGGGTCAAAGTCGGAGCCGCCCTTGCCGCCGCCGATGGGCAGGCCGGTGAGGCTGTTCTTAAAGGTCTGCTCAAAGCCCAGGAACTTGATGATGCTCTCGTTGACGGAGGGGTGGAACCGCAGGCCGCCCTTGTAGGGGCCGATGGCACTGTTAAACTGGATACGGTAACCACGGTTGACGTGGATGTTGCCCTGGTCGTCTTCCCAGGGGACGCGGAACTTGATGGTACGCTCAGGCTCGATGAGGCAGTCCATAACGCCCTCTTTAATCAGCTCCGGCCGGGCGTTGCACACAGGGGCCAGAGAGGTGAGAACCTCACGGGCGGCCTGGTGGAATTCAGGCTCGTTAGGGTCCCGCTGGATGATCCGCTCCATAAGTCCGTTTAAATACTCGTTTTGAATGCTCATTTTCCAATTCCTCCCAATACCTTCATATGCTGACCGCTCCCGAAAAAGAGGGACAAGCGTGCTAATGACTTAGCGTAATAAAGTTATACCACCACAAAAAATGCAAGTCAAGAGGAAATAACTTGCAAAATTATATTTGTAGGAAGCATAGAAAATATCAAAAATGCTGAAGAAAACTTCTATATTTTTGCCATTATGAATAAAAAAACTGGCCCTGAAAAGGACCAGCCATGAAAAAAACCGATAGAACGATTAACTTTTTGCAGGATTTTGACGATTGATGAGCAAAACGGAACCCAGGATCGCAGCCATGCCCAGGAGCTTATAGACGGTCACTTCTTCACGATAGAGAAGGATTCCCAGGGCGGCGGCCACGAAGGGTTCGATGGTGGCCAGGATCGCGGCGCGGCCGGGCTCCGCCTGACGCAGGCCGTCGGTGTACAGTACATAGGGCACCGCGCAGCACAGTACGCCGATGCCGAGGGCTCCTGCCCAGGCCTGCCAGCAGCCGAAGCCGGCCAGGTCCTGCTGCAGGCCGGAGAGGGGAAGAGAGAATACAGCGCAAAAAAGGAAGGAATAGAAGCTGATGGTGGCAGGAGAGTATTTGTTCAGGGCAAATTTGCTGAAGATGGAGTAGAGGGCGTACCCAAAGCCGGAGCCCAGGCCGAAGAGAATGGTGCCCGGGGAGACCGCCTCCTGTCCCAGGGGGAAAAGCCCGGTGACTAGGGCACAGCCGGCAAAGGTGACTGCCAGTGCCAGCAGCTTGACCGGCGTGATGGTTTCCCGGAAGAAGAGGGCGGACATGAGGGTGACAAACACCGGGGCAGTGTACAGCAGCACCGCCGCCACAGACATGGAGCTGCGGGAGATGGCGCTAAAGTAGCACCAGTTGAAAAACAGCAGGGAGCAAACTCCGGTGCCGAAAAAGTAGTACCAGTCTTTTGGACAAATTTTCAGCGCTTCCGGATTGGTGAAGGCCAAAAAGCCGCCGTATATGACACAGGCAGCCAGCGCGCGGATGGCCACGCCTTCCATGGAAGTAAAGCCGGCCGCAGTCAGCAGCTTCAGAAAGACGCCGATGCATCCCCACAGGGCGGCGGCGGTAATAATTTTTGCATACGCTTTTCCTAACATAGACTTGTCGCTCTTTTCAAAATGGACTATACTGCATACTATATCAAATTGCGAGAGGAAAAGACAAGATGGTCTATCAAAATATTTTAATGGGCAAATTTCGCTCCCGGCCCAATCGCTTCATCGCCCATGTGGAGACAGAGCAGGGGGTGGAGATATGCCATGTGAAAAACACCGGCCGCTGCCGGGAACTGCTGATTCCTGGCTGCACGGTGTGGCTCAGCGGCAGCGATAACCCGGCCCGCAAGACCCGGTATGATCTCATCGGCGTGGAAAAAGTGACGCCCCGGGGAATCCTCCCAATCAACATGGATTCCCAGGCACCCAACCAGGTGTTTGGAGAGTGGGCGGCGGCAGGCGGACTGGGCTTTGTTCCCGATCTGCTCCGGCCGGAGAGGCGCTATGGAGATTCCCGCTTTGATTTTTATTGGGAGTGCGGAGACGATCGGGGATTTTGGGAAGTGAAGGGGGTCACTCTGGAGGAAGATGGCGTGGCACGGTTTCCCGATGCCCCCACGCTTCGGGGCGTAAAACATCTGGAGGAGCTGGCCCGGGCCAGAGCGGAGGGCTACCGGGCTGGGGTATGCTTTGTGGTGCAGATGCCCGGCATGAAGCGGGTGGAGCCCAACGATGCCACCCATCCTCAGTTTGGAGAGGCCCTGCGCCGGGTGGCGGCAGCGGGGGTGGAGGTGCTGGCGGTGGAGTGCGCCGTCACCCCCGATTCGCTTCGCATCTGTGGAAAGGTGCCCGTGGTATTGTGAAAAAAGGATGGAGCGGCGTGGCCGTTCCATCCTTTTTTATGTCAGCGAAATCTGGGTGAGCGGGGATATTTGTACCGGCATAGCTGCTCCTGACAGTGGGAGCACTGCAAAAGCTGATTGGAGCCGGACCAGAACCGCTCCGGGTAGCGGCGAAACCGCACTTCCCACACCACAAGCACCACAATGCTCATGCCCACCAGGCTCCAGGAGAACCAGTGGACGATGAACACCAGCGGAGCGGCCATCATCCAGGAACCCCAGGCGAAGATGCGGCAGTTGACGCAGCAGCGGTTCTTCATCAGGAAGGTCTGAAAGGGGCAAAAGAACAGAACGCAGACCAAATCGCACAGATAATAAAGGGCACACAGCAGTACCAGCTCCGCCGTGCGCAGGGTCCCGCGCAGATAGAGCATGCCAAAGAAGAGGTTGACCAGAATCCAGGTTCCGGCCACTTTAAGGGCCCCGCGATTTTGACGGGCGACAGCCTTGTTCAGCTCCCGGGTGGAATAACCCGGGGCAGGGGAGAATCGGTTGGGAAACTGCTTCATGCACCCGGCGGTCAGTCCGCTTTTTGGATTGAGCTGGGCGGCCATGGAACACAGCACCGCGGCCCACAGGACCCAAAGAGGCAGAGAGGGAAACGACGAGGCGGTAAAGTCCAGAATGTCCCGGTTGCCGAAATAGAGCAGTACCACCAGCAGAAATACTCCCAGGCGGAATGTCACCGCCCAGAGATATTTCCGGGTGAGGGCTGTGGGCTGTGGCAGCATAAAACCATCCGCTCCTTGTCGTTTACATTTCTTGGCGGCCTTCCAGCGCCCGCATAAGGGTGGCGTCATCGGCATATTCCAGGTGGCTGCCCACCGGGATGCCGTAGGCCAGCCGGGTAACCTTCACCCCGAAGGGACGAATTAGCCGGGAGAGGTACATGGCGGTGGCCTCTCCTTCGGTATCCGGGTTTGTAGCCATGATGACCTCGTGGATGCCGCCGGCAGCCACCCGCTCTACCAGGGATTTAATGTGCAGGTCGTCGGGACCCACATGGTTCATAGGGGAGATGACCCCGTGCAGCACATGGTAGAGCCCCTGGTACTCCCGGGAGCGCTCCATGGCCACCACGTCCTTGGGATCGGCTACCACACAGATGAGGGTGCTGTCCCGCTTGGGGCTGCGGCAAATGGAGCAGGGGCCGTCCCCTTCGGTGAGATTCTGGCACACGGGGCAGCAGTGGATGGCCTGTTTGGCCTGAAGAATGGCCTGGGCAAAGGCGTCCGCCTCCTCCTGAGGGAGGGACAGAACGTGAAAGGCCAGACGCTGGGCCGATTTCAGGCCGATGCCGGGGAGCTTGGCAAAGTGCTCCACCAGGTTTTCCAGAGCGGGGGGAAAGTACTGCATGGGTTAAGACCTCCAGGGAAATGAAAGATAAAAGCTGGGATATTATACCCGCAGGGCGGCGATGGCGGCGGGGATGTCCTCCTTGCCGTAGACGGCAGAGCCCGCCACCAGTACATTGGCACCGGCCTCCACCACCAGGGGAGCGGTCTTGGGGGCGATGCCTCCGTCTACCTCCAGCTCGCAGGCGGGGTTATATTTCTCAATGATGGCACGGACCTGGCGGATGGTGTCCAGCTGAGACTCCATGAAGGCCTGGCCGCCGAAGCCGGGTTCCACGGTCATCACCAGCACCATGTCAAGCTGCTCGATGTAGGGCAGGATGGCGTTGGCGGAGGTAATAGGCCGCAGGGCCACCGCCTTTTTCACGCCGCACTCCCCCATCACCTTCAGAGCCTGGGCGATGCGGGTGGGGTGGTCAGCCTCCAGGTGGATGGACAGCAGGTCCGCTCCCGCCTTGGCGAAGTCCTCAATGTAGCGCAGGGGCTTGTCGATCATCAGGTGCACATCCAGGAACATGTCGGTGCACTTGCGGATGGACTTGACCACGGGGATGCCGATGGTGATGTTGGGCACAAAGCAGCCATCCATCACGTCCACGTGGAGGTAGTCGGCGGAGGCGACCTTTTTGATGTCACGCTCCAGGTTGACAAAATCTGCCGACAGAATCGAAGGGGCAATTTTAATCATACTCTTACCTTCCTTTCCGTCCCCGCAGGGACAGGCGCGGTTTGCTGACCGGGCGCATAGGATACGTCAGCGGAGAGGGGGGAGCGGCGTTCTGCGCTCTCCCGGGCGCCGGGCGGGAGGATTGCTCCAGGCCGAGCCCACGGCCCAAATCCGTCCCCAGCGGCCCGGAGGGCCCGCCGCTTTCAGATAGCTGTCCGCCGGAGCAGCAGCTTCGGCGGACAGCCGAGGATAAAACAGCCGGATCCG
>DBFWXD010000016.1:0-5120 GCA_048215895.1 Eubacteriales bacterium | reverse complement strand
CCATCAATTTCCCTCCAAAAACTTTCTCATCTCATCGAAACGATAGGCCGCCTCGACCTTCCTCCATGACTGACCCTTGAACTGCATCGGATAGCACATCTCGAAAATGCGGTCGTAGATGCGGGAGTATCGGATGTCCAGAGTCTCCTTCATTTCGTCTATGCCGAGGTTCGTGGTGAGAATGACCGGGCGCTTGGCCCGGTATCTGCTGTCCACGATGTTGTAGACCTTCTCCAGCGCCGTGTCAGTGCTGCGCTCTGCGCCCAGGTCGTCGATGATGAGCAGCTTCGCCTTGTTCAGCTTGGCGATCATGGCCTGGTCATCGCTTTGGAAGCCCTTCATCGTGTCCAGGAGCTTCACGAAGGAGGTCATCACCACCGGGACCCTGTGGTCCAAAAGGTAGTTGGCGATGCAGGCGGCCGCAAAGGTCTTTCCGGTCCCCACCCCGCCGTAGAACAGGAGGCCCTGGTTCTTTTCAAGCATCTCATCAAAATGCTCCGCAAAACGGAGGCAGAGCTTCAGGTTCCAGGCGTTGTACTCAGTCTTCTTGAAGTGGTCGAAGGTGGCGCTCCGCAGGCGCTCATCCATGAGGCTCTGTTTCTTCAGGGCTTCGATGGCCTGGAGTTCCTTCTCCTGCTGTTCCCGGAGCTCCAGGCGGCGCTGCTTCTCAGCCCTGCACCGGCAAGATACCGGGACCTTTTTCCTGACCTTTGCGTCTGGGTCAAAAGGGACCCTTTCCAAATCCGGCATATCAATTTCGACCTGCCGGCGTGTGTGGCAGTTTCCACACACGAGGAAGCCATCTTCGTCGTAGTAGTCGCCCTCTTCCGGTTTGTTGGCGGCTTCAGCACTCTTGATGATGGACTTCATAATCCCAGACATATCATCCATTTGCACCACCCCACTCTGCATACGGGTTATTATCCGGTGACTGAGGAGACCCGGTTTCGCCCTTACTTTTTTTCATAAGACCGGGGTTGTCCTCGTTCACAGAACGGACCACCCAGCTCAGGATTGCTCTGTAATCGTCCTTGTAGGTCTTGCCCTTCGAGCCTTTGTAGAGGTCCAGCTTCGTGATACAGGCTTCGGTGAACTCCTTGCCGTAGAGTTCAATAAGGCGGTTGTAGTTGGCCTCTGTCATCTTGACGAACTCGGAATATGATTTCTTTTCTGGTCCAGTCTTTTTGCCAGCAGGCTTCCCCCCGTCCGGCTCCTTCGGCCCGTCGGGGGGCTCCGGTTTGGAAAACTTCCCGGTCGTTTCCGCATAGTCTCTGCGCTTTCTCTCGGCATCCCTTTTCCGGGACTTCTGGAGCTTATACCACTGTTCTTGCCACTGGTCCCAATCGTGGATGACGATGCCGCCGGCGGCCATATCTATCCACCCCACATCAACGAGAGCCTGGACAACCTTGCCCATGTCGAGGTCTGAGCCTTCCCCGCATCCATACAAATACCGGCTGAGGACATCCAGGTCTGCGTCAACCGCCAGGCCGTTCTCGTCGGCGTTCTTCATTCCCCAGAACCATAAAAAATTCAGTATTCCGAGGGCTTCAAACTTTGAGCATCCTATTGTTTTATACAGCCGGCGGAGCTTTGCCCCGTCCACGTCCTGGTGGACGCTTACCCATGCCATCCAATCACCTACCTTCTTGCAGGGGGATCTGCACCCACTCCGTTATGGATGGGTTACTCCGCAGGTCCTTCCGCATCGTCGGTGCTGCTGGCCTCGCTGTCGCAGCTCTCCAGCACCTCCATCACCCTGTCCAGGACCTTGTGGTAGGTGGAAACCGGCATCCCGTTGGTGCTATCCAGGCTGAACTCAGCGAGGACGGCTTGGATGAGACCGTTCCCCTGTTCCTTGCCCAGTTTCTCATGAACCATTTTGAACAGAGCCTTGCGCTGATCCTGGCTGATGGGGGTCATGTCGATGGGCTCCTCCCCACCGACCGTCCCCATGTTCTCGTACTCGGCATCAGTGTAGCCCTGCTCGGACACCTCCTCAGCCACATACATTCCCTCGTAATCCTTTGGGAAGGCGGCCCGGAGCGCCTGGGAGACCGCCACCTTCTCAATCATGGTGCAGGGCTTGGTCTTCCAGTTCGCTTGCCCCTTGTCGTACTCCTTCAGGGACACTTCCTTGAAGATCTCCTCTCCGGCACCTCCGGTTCTGATGCGGTGAACCCGGCACCAGCCCCCCAGAAGGGTCTCACCAGGGTAAAGGCAGGTCCCCTCTTTCTGGATAACCTGGTCCCCCCGGAGGACTACAATGCCGGACTTGTGCCCACGGTAGGCCGGGTTCTCCTCCGCCCGGCGCATATAGGCATCCTTGCCCACCACCATCTGGGCGGGGTCGCTCCCAAACTTGATGAGATACGCCTCTCCCTGGGCGAAGGGGTTCAGCTTCTGGGCTTGGCAGGTCTTCATAAAGAGAATGACCTCCTGGTCCGTGATTTTGTCCGCCTGGCCCCGCACCAGGTAGTTCTTGACCGTCTGGAAGTCGAGTTCAACGGTGCCCAGGGAGGTCTCATAGGTGATTTTGGTCAGAGAATTGTTCATAATCAGCCCCTCCTGCTAAAGCTCATCTTGGCTACTTCACGATACACGATGCCGGGGATTTGGATGGAGCCCTTGCTGGCCCGGATGAGGCGCATGACCGCCGCCGTGTCCACCGGGCGGATCTCGACTCCGCTCACCATCAGCGGGACGCTTTTGCCGTCGATGCTGACGATCTCCCAATCCTTGCCGGCGGACACACCCTTGGCCTTCGGCGCTCCACCGGGGACGAAGACCATGCGGCTGACATCCTCGCTGACCTCGGCATCCTGGAGAGCCGCCTCAGCCCCAGCGACATCGCCGGACTTCTCCAGGGCGGCCGCCTCTTCCAGCTTCCGGCGGGCCTCTTCTTCAGCGGCTCTCCGGGCCGCCTCCTCTGCCTCCCGGCGCTTGCGTTCCTGCTCCATGGCATAGTCTCCCATGGTCTTCTTCAGGGTCTTCTCGGCGTTCCGCAACGGGGTAAGCATCTCCTTCTCCCGGTCGCAGATGGCCTTGTGCGCCTTATACGCCGTGTCCTTCATGGGCTTGAAGAACTCCGTCACCTCAGCCGCCTTCTGCTTCAGCATGACGCCGAACTGTCCGGCCAGCTCATAATCCTGATCCGTGCGGATGACTACCGCCTGAGCCCGGATTTCGATTTCCGACACCTCACTCCCCAACTCTTCCTCTCTGGGGGAAACGACGCTGCCGGGCTTCGGGAGCACCGCCACCACGGTCTCCGGCGTTTCCTTCATAACTGCGTTACTGCTCATAACAAAACCTCCTATTTCCTGAATTTTTGAATATAGCCATTGACCGTCAACAGCGCCCCGAACACCCTCCATGCGTCGGGATCTCTGAGCGGATAGGGCTCAAACTTGTAGGTGCCGTCCCGCCGCAGGTGCAGGATGGCCTTTGCGTCGAAGCTGACGCCGTGGCTCTCGAAGCCTTTCACATAGGCTTCAAGCTGGACACGGGCCAGCATTTCTAAGAGCTGAGAGGTGGTCTTCACGTCCACCATCGCGGTCTTCCCGCCGACGATACAGGGCAAGTCAGCGGTTCCTGCATATCTCAGCGCCTTGTGGTATAGGCGGCACTCGTTACCGAGCACCGTCGGCTTCATGTCCTGGACCCAGGCCAAAAAGCCGTCAAAATAACCCCGGTACTCCGGGGCAATATCCTCGATGCCGTACAGCGACCAGTTCTCGATGGCGTTGTGTACTGCTGTCCCACGGCCGGCGGCCCGCTCCATGACCCACTCATCCACGCCGCCATAGACTTCCGAGCTCAACGGCTTCATCACGGTGGTGACGCTGGGGAGCTCCGCCCCCCGGAGCCGGTAGATGTGGGTCCCTTCATCGAAGGTCAGCTCCGGGAACTTCGGTATCTCCATCACCGCTCCACCTCCGCTACTCCTTTAGATGCCCCAAACTGGCTGACCAGGATGTTTGCCGCACAGTCCATGAAGCACTCCTCGTGGTAGTAGGCGCACTCGATTTCGTAGAACTCATCTCCGGGGACGATGGGCTCACCACAATGCTTGCAAGTGTAGACCGTGGGCGGCTCTGGTGCGTTCGGGCACCGGGGGTCGCACGGGCTTCTCATGCAGATTGCACACACTCTGAACACCTCCCATTGATTGCCGCCATGAAGACGGTCTCCACTATCACATCTTCCAGCAAGGGCTCCCTGTAATCTTCCGGGAGGCCCTTCACCTTCATCTTCTGGTCGGTGAGCCGCCTCGCCTTTTCCAGCAAATCTTCCGGGACCTCGATGCCGAGCCTGGACTCAGCCCTTAATGCCGCTGACTTCATCGCCGACCAACTCCTTCCACTTCTCGTAGATCTCCATGACCGACTGGCTGTAACTGCTGGTCCCAGGGGAGCCGGAGTTATAGGCAGTCAACGCCTCCTCCACCGGGTACTTGTCCAGCAGCTCCGCCAGGAAATCACATCCGACCCGGAAGTTCCAGAACGGGTCCGACAAGTCTGTGACACCCAGCCGCTCCATACGGTCCCAATGCCATCGCTCCTGAACCTGCATGAACCCGCAGGATGCCCCGTCATCTCCAATCACATTTCGGAAGCCGGTTTCCTTTTCGATGACCGCAAGGGCCAGAGCGTAGGGAACGCCGGATTCCTGACAGGCCGTGTGAAGGAAATCCTGCTCATCATAGGTCAAGGGAACATCGTTTCTGAAGTAACCCTGGGCTACCAGGGCCTCTTCAATCTTCTCCGCCTCCAGCGGATCCTCTCCTTCGGTGCTGCTCTGGATAAACTGCTCCACCGATACCACTTTCGTCTGCACCGGAGTGTCCTCCATCTCCTTCGCCCCCACCCCAGGAACGGCCATGACCGCCGCCCCTGCGGACAGAATGGCCGCCGAGATAACCAAGAGCTTCAGGCCGTCTGCTGCTCGTCGGCTTCTGCGGTGCCTACGTCTGCAACGAACGGGGTTATATCTATCTTCGGACAATTCCTATACGCCTCCCTAAACTGTTCTGGGGTCTCAATCCCAAACTCTTTGAGAATTTCCCATAGCTCCTCAACCCTGCTCATCGCCATCATCCTCTTCGAGATACTTCTGGC
>DBFWXD010000159.1:0-1782 GCA_048215895.1 Eubacteriales bacterium | reverse complement strand
ATTCTGGACTTTTCCGGGGACCTGTACGGCCACCAGGTGCGCATGGAGTTTTACCACCGCCTGCGGGGGGAGCGGAAGTTCCCCACCATGGAGGCCCTGGCCGACGAGATCCGACACAACGCCCAGCAGACCCGGGACTTTTTCAAGCGGCGGGGCTGAGAGAACCCGTCCACCATTTTGCCGGAGGAGAGAGAGCCTATGCCAAACCGAGACCTGTTTCACCTGCTCCACCACGACCATCCAGCCCGGTATGACCGGATGTTCCCCTTCCTGTGGATCTTTGTGGCCCTCATGCTGGTTACCGGGTTCCTTCTGGATACCCCGGAGAACATCTTCGCCGGGCTGACCCGGATTGTCATGGTGGAGGACGCCCTCATCACCGACTACGTTCTGGTGGCCGGACCGGGGGCCGCCCTGGTGAACTCCGCCCTGGTGACCGCCGTGACCATCTGTGTGCTCTATGTGTCACGGGATGTGCTCAACGGCATGACCCTGGTGGAGATTGGACTGATGTCCGGGTTTTCCCTGTTTGGAAAGAACCTGGTGAACATCTGGCCCATCCTCATCGGTTCCTGGCTGTACGCGAAGATGAAGCGGGAGCCGGTGGGCAGCTATGCGGGCATTGGCCTGATGGCCACGGCCCTGGCCCCCATCGTCAGCTACATCGCCCTGGACAACGGCTGGGGCAACCCCTTCTGGGGGGCGCTGGTGGGGCTGGTCATTGGCTTTGTCATGCCGCCCCTGGCCGCCCATACTTACCGCATCCAAAACGGCATGAACCTCTATAACGTGGGCTTTGCCTGCGGCCTTTTGGCCTTCATCTGCGTGCCGCTGATGACCTCCCTGGGGGCGGACCCCACCCTCCACTACCGCTGGGCCAGCGGCTATAACCAGCTGTTTACCACTATGCTGGGGATCTTCTGCCTGGGCCTCATTGTGGTGGGACTGTTCTTCAGCGGAAAGCCGGTCTGGGCCTCCTGGGCGGGCTACCGCCGTCTGCTGCTCACCAGCGGCCGCGCCCCCAGCGACTACCTGCGTATGTTCGGCCCGGCTCCGGTGCTCATCAACATGGGCGTCAACGGCCTGATCGGCACGGCCTTCATCCTTCTGGGGGGCGGCGACCTGAACGGCCCCACGGTGGGCGGAATCCTCACCATTATGGGCTTTTCCGCCTTTGGCAAGCACGCGCTGAACATCACCCCCGTGATGGCGGGTGTGTTCCTGGGCAGCATTGTGATGCACTGGGAGCTCAACCAGCCGGCGGTGCAGCTGGCCTGCCTGTTCTGCACCACCCTGGCCCCCATCGCCGGGTATTTCGGCTGGATCTACGGCGTGATCGCCGGGTTTCTCCACTCCTCGGTGGTGCTGTACACCAGCTCGCCGGTGGCGGGGATGAACCTCTACAACAACGGCTTTTCCGGGGGCCTGGTGGCCATCGTGCTCTATCCCACCATCATGGCCATCGCCCAGCACCGCAAGCCCGTGCTCCAGGACGAGGACTACTTCGACCAGCTGGAACACGACGAGCCTGTGGTGGCCCCCGAACCCCACGAGATTACCGAGGAACTGGACAAATAAACCATTCAGACACCTGCCGGAGACGGCGGGTGTCTGTTTTTTGTCCTTGCCCTAGAACAGCAAGCGCACCGCCCAGGCCGCGGCCAGAAAGCCCACCAGGTCGGCGCACAGGGCGGCGGGGACGGCGTAGCGGGTGCGGGAGATTCCGGCGGAGCCGAAGTAGACGGCGATGGTGTAGAAGGTGGTCTCGGTGGAGCCCAGCAT
>DBFWXD010000158.1:0-1719 GCA_048215895.1 Eubacteriales bacterium | reverse complement strand
CCCGGAAGGGGCGGATACGCTCCTCCCAGGAGAACCCCTGTCCTCCGGAGGAGGTCAGGTTGAGCAGCACCGGGCAGCCAGTGGCGCGGATCAGGCCCACCGCCTCTTCAAATTTGTCAAAGCGCATGCTCCCCGCGTCGTTGTCGTCCCTGACATGTATATGTACCATGGCGGCCCCTGCCTCGTAGCAGCGCAGCGCTGCCTCGGCAATCTCCTTTGGCTGGGTCGGAAGATAAGGGTTATCCTGCTTGGTGGTGACCGCGCCGGTGAGGGCGGCGGTGACAATCACCTTATTGCTGTCATTCAAACGCCTGGTTGTGGTCATGCGGTTTCCCTCTTTCTAATCCAAGTTTTCAATTACCACTGCCGTCCCCATGACGCCGGCGCAGGGGGGCAAGCCGTACCGCAGCCCGCGGCTCCTGAGCTCATACAGCAGTGTAATCACAATGCGGGAACCGGTGGCGTCCACCGGGTGCCCCAGGGAGATTCCCCGCCGTTGACGTTCAGGCCATTAGAGCCGGCCCAGCGCGCGGGACACCTGAATCAGACCGCGGGTCAACGTCTCATTGGATGCTTTGACCTGCCCGGGACTCCAGAGCTGGAAGCCCTCTCCGGTTTTAAAGCCCAGTTTTCCCTCGTCCATGAGCTGTACCATCAGCTTGGAGGGCTCGGCGGAGCTCTCAATGTGGGGAAATAAGTACTTGTGAATGGAGTAGGTGAGGTCCAGCCCTCCGCGGTCGATCACCTCCATGGGGCCAGAGACCCCCAGGCGCATACCGAATCCGTACTTGATGGCGTCGTCCACATCCCCGGCTTCGGCGATCCCATTTTCCACGATAGAGATCGCTTCGCGGAAAAGCGCGTGCTGCATCCGGTTGGCCAGGAAGCCCGGTACATCCTTTTTGACGAGGACGGGCTTTTTGCCCGCCTCCTCCATTAGCTGAAATACGGCGGCCACCGTCTCCTCGGAGACATATTTGGTACGGATCACCTCCACCAATGGCACGAGGTAGGCGGGATTCCAGAAATGGGTACCGATGATGCGCTCCTTATGGACGGCCTTCCCGGCAATCTCCGTCACGCTGATGGCGGACGTATTGGTGGTCAGGACCGTCGAGAGGGGGCAGAGGGCGTCCAGCTTCTGAAAGTAGTCCTGTTTGACTGCCAGATCCTCCACAATGCACTCAATGACAACATCGGCAAACGCCGCAGCCTCCTCAAGAGACTCGGTCCAACTGACCCGGTCCAGGATGGCGGGGATCGCCCCGCCATCCTGCACTCCTTCCTCCCGGAGGATATTCAGATTGGCCTCCATGGTCTCTCTGGGCCGGGCGCGCACCTTATCGTCATACACATAGATGAGTTTTACCTCATGGCCAGCCTGAGCAAACATCTGTGCAATGCCGATTCCCATGGTGCCGGCACCCAGAAGCGCAATTTTCTTCTTGTCTGCCATCATGGCCTCCAATTACCTTTCTGTTCGGCTGCGGATCAATATACGCCGTATTTATACACCCGGTCGGGAACATCCTTATTGATATGGTCCTCGTCGGTGATGGCCACGGCGCGGACGACGGAGATGCTGCTCCAATACCGCCCCCACAGTTCCCGGCCCTCCTGGGTCTCTCTGGTGTGTTGTACTATGCAGGTATAGACGGGCTCCGCAGCCAGCCAGCCCCGTCGAGCCAGAGCTTTTAGACAGGCTCCCAGCCCGTCATG
>DBFWXD010000157.1:0-2329 GCA_048215895.1 Eubacteriales bacterium | reverse complement strand
GCCTTATGGGTGTCCGGCAGTTTATCCATGAGAATATGAAAGCTTGTTTTCCCCTTGGTCTTGCTGGGGGCCAGCAGATCCTGTACCAGTTTGAACACGCTGACGATGTGCCGTCGTTCCCGCGGGTCCTTTTCTGTTGGCGGCAGGTACTCCGCCAGCAGAAGGATGACAGCGGTAAGCAGGCCCTCCGCCGCGTCATAAAAAAATGCGTTCTGCCCGTAGTTGGATGCGTCCCCCTCCGGGTTGACAATGGTCTTGGCCAGGATCTTGGCGTACTTCTCCGCCTTGGCGCGGGCGGCCAGGTTCTTCTCATCCTCACGGCAGACATCCATGTAGTGGTTGATGAGGGTCAGCAGGTTGTAGCCGTCCGAGCGGGTGGGGTTGCGCAGGTCGATGACCGCCACCTGATAGCCGTAGCATTGGGAGGCAATGGTCCCGTAGTTGCGGGCCAAATCCCCTTTGGTGTCAAGGGCTAAATAGCTCATCCCACTGGCACAGGCATATTCGAGATTGGGGTAGAGAAAGAAGGCCGTCTTGCCCACACCGGAGGCGCCGATCATCAGGCAGTGGATGTCATCACAATCCACCAGAGCGGCCAGCCTGTCCTTTTTCCCAACACAGCCCAGCACCAGGCCCTGGGCCTCTGGGAGCTGCTCTCCCTTTCTCCACAGTGCCGGCCGGAAGGGTACCCGCCGGTAGCTCTTGCGGATCTCCTTCTCGGTGGCCCAGCGGGCGGTTCCGTACTGGCCGTCGCCCACCGTCTTGTTCTTGATGCTGTTCAGACTGCCCCGGTTGGAGAGGGCGGCAATCGCAGCCAGAGCTCCGAATACCAGGGCCAGCAATCCAATCAGCATCCAGTTTTCGTCTATCATGGTCTCATCTCCTTTCTCGTTCTCTGTATTTGAGCCTTCTTCCAGTGTGACCTTCTGGGCGGTCCACAGTGAACCACCCCCCGGTCCAGGAAAAGGGTATACTTCTCCCTTGGCGGAGGCTGTCATAGTTCCGGCTCATAAGCTCTGAACCGCAGTCATAGCCGGAGATGCTGTAAGCGCACCAGACACCAGGTCTTCGTTCCAGTCTTTACATACAGGAAGGAGGATACCACTGTGGTATCCTCCTTCCTGCAATTCTGTCTGGAGCCGGTTTGCGGCGGCCTGTCCCGGCCCGTCGTTATCCAGGCAGAGCACCACGTCCCGCAGGTACTGATTCTGCTCCAACATCCAGTGCATGGCCTGTCCTCCGGTGCCGCACAGGGCCACATAGCTGTGGGCCTGCCAGTCATCCGGGTACAGGGTCAGAAACGACAGCATGTCGATGGGCGCCTCAAACACATAGAGCAGATTGTCTCTCCCCACATGGTGGAAGCTGTACTGGGGGCGGCTTCCCTCCACATTGACCTTGAAGGACTTGCCCCGGCTGTTGGTGCTCCGTTTGTGGGCGTGGCGGGGGGCGCCACCCTCGTCCGCGCCCACAAAGACGCAGTTGTGGTACTGGGCGTCCTCATAGAGCAGCCCCTTCCGGACAAAGTGGGTGATGATGGCGCCGTCGATCTGCCGCTGCTTCATGAGGTAGGCGTACACCCGGCGCATATTCTGGTGGGGAGGTGGCAGCGCAAAGGGCTTGGGCGGCTCCATTTCCCGTCTGCTGGTAACGGGATAGGTGCCTTTCAGCAGGAACTCCATGGCCTCCTGGTAGGACATACCGTAGTAGTGTTGGACAAAGCTGACTGCATGTCCGCCCTGGCGGCTGTCGTGGTCATACCACTCGCTGCCCCGGACAGTAATGCTGTGGTCGTTCTCCAGACGATACTCCCGCCCGGAGCGGAGCAGTTTTTCTCCGCGCTGCCACAGCAGCTCCACCAGATCTACGGTGTTGGCCCGCTCCTTCTGCTCGTCGGTATAGTGGATGTAGGTTCCCATATTTCCCTCCTGAAAACAAAGGACGCCGTGAGCATCTGCCCACGGCGTCCTTTTGCATCTGATCGTTAAAAGAGTGAGAGCTGCTGGGAGGCTTCCGCCTCCACATAAGTCAGCTCCGGCGGTATCTGGTGGAGCAGCTCTCCGGCGGCCTGGGGATTGTGTACCCATTCCTCCACCTGCTCCCGTTTCAGCACCAGCGGCATCCGGTCATGGATCTCCACCATGGAGCCATTGGCCGCCGTGGTGAGGATCACACATCGGCGCTGGCCGGCATAGTCGTTCCACAGCCCTGCCAGATAGAGGGCCCGATCCGGGCCCGGCATCTGGAACCGATACTTCCGCTTCTGCCCACCCCCATGTCCCCACTCATAAAAGCCTGTGGTGGGAAACACGCACCGTCGCCCCAGCAC
>DBFWXD010000156.1:0-1774 GCA_048215895.1 Eubacteriales bacterium | reverse complement strand
CACATGGGTCACAAAGCCCTTGCAGTAGTTCCAAAAGGCCCGGAGCGCAGACACCGCTACCACAAAAATTCCCATCAGCTCACAGATGGAGATGATCGGGGGCAGCAGCAGGGCAATGAATTCTTCCAGCATAGCTGGCCTCCTAGCTTACCAAGGTTTTACACCGCCGGTCAATTCCCGTACCGCGGAGAGTCCCTGCTTCGCGGCAATCTCCGCAAGCCCCTCCCGAACCTTGATGGGAGTAAAGGGGTCGGCAAACAGGGCGGTGCCTACCGCCACGGCAGTGGCACCGGCCAGCATCATCTGGGCCGCATCCTCTCCCTTGGCAACGCCGCCCATGCCCAGAATGGGCACCTTCACCGCCTGAGCCACCTCCCAGACCATCCGCACCGCCACAGGCAGCACGGCAGGGCCGGACAGGCCGCCGGTGTTCATCTTCAAAATGGGCCGGCGGGTATTGACGTCAATGCGCATACCACGAATGGTATTGATGAGGGACACCGCATCCGCGCCCGCACCTTCCACGGCTCGGGCAATCTCGGTGATGTCGGTGACATTGGGGGAGAGCTTGACCATCACGGGGACATTCCCCGCGTGGGACTTGGCCACCTCGGTGACCTCGGCGGCCAGCTCGGGCCGGGTGCCATAGGCCAGACCGCCCGCCTTCACGTTGGGGCAGGAGATATTGACCTCGATCATATCCACCCCGGCTCCGGCCAGCTTCTCACACATGATGCCGTACTCCTCGGGGGTATTGCCCGAAATGTTGGCGATGACCTTCACATCAAACTGCCGCAGGTAGGGCAGCTCATGCTCGATAAAGGCGTCCACACCGGGGTTCTGAAGACCCACGGAGTTCAGGATGCCCATGGGGGTCTCGGCGATCCGTGGGCCGGGATTGCCCTCCCGGGGATTCAGAGTCAGGCCCTTGGCGCAGATGCCGCCCAGCTCGCTGAGGTCAAAAAACTCGCTGTACTCCCGGCCAAAGCCGAAGGTACCCGAGGCCACGCATATGGGGTTTTTCATCACCATTCCCGCCAGGTTGACGGACAGATCCACATTAGGCATCCCAGTTCACCTCCTTGGAATCAAAAACGGGGCCGTTTTTGCACACATGCTTGCGGCTTCCGTCCTTCATATCGCACACGCACACCAGACACGCTCCGATGCCGCAGCCCATGCGCTCCTCCATGGACACCTGGCAGGGAATACCAAACTCCTCGGCCACCTTGGCCACATTCCGGAGCATGGGTTTGGGGCCGCAGGCCAGAACGGCGTCGTAGCCCTTGTCCGCCTCCAGCTCCTGGCGCACCAGGGCGTCCACAAAGCCGTGGTGACCCAGGGAACCGTCGTCGGTGGCCACCAGCACTTTGGCACAATCTTCCTCAAAGCGGTCCTTCAGAATGATCTTTTCCTTGGAACGGCCGCCCAGAATGGCAGTGGAATGGCCCTGGGTATACTGGGCGCAGCCCAGCATGGGGGGAATGCCGATGCCGCCGCCCACCAGCAAGTAGCGGCCCTCGCTCTTTACCTGAAACCCATTGCCCAGGAAGCCCATCACGTCCAGGGTGTGGCCCACAGGACGGCGGGCCAGCCACTCGGTGCCCTCGCCCCGGACCTCAAAGACGATGGACACCAGGTCCTCGGGCTCGCTCTCCTGGCAGGAGCACACAGAGATGGGGCGGCGCAGCAGCAGTCCCTCTCCGCACTTGATATGAACAAACTGGCCCGGGCCTTTGCAGCTGGTGCGGACCATGTCGCCGCACTCCAGGGT
>DBFWXD010000155.1:0-2987 GCA_048215895.1 Eubacteriales bacterium | reverse complement strand
TCTGGGCTCGGCCTGGGATGGAAATGCTCAGGATGCCCAGCCCCACGCTGGCCTTGATGTTGCAGTCGGCCATCTCCTGGCTCTTGATGGCTACGACCTTGTTCTTGCCGATGGAAAACCTGGTTATGGCGCACTTGGCTTCCAGGCAAACCCCGTCCAAGGGGCCGATATTTGGGTCATGAACCCGGACCACTTCGCTCATACGTTCCTCCTCATAGGTAGTTCTTTCCAAACACGGCCCGGAACTGTTCGACCGTGGCCCCCTGCTCCTCCATGTACTTCATCTGGCCGTACTGGTGGAGCCGGAGGGCCGTGGCCGCAGACTGGTGGGCGGCATCCCTGCCGTTCCGGTGGCAGGTGTCTCCGCAGAGGCCCACCTTCAGGCCGTACTTCTCGGACTTCTTCCGGTTGGCTCCGCCGAAGATGTGGTGCTCTTCCAGCCACCCCCACCTCCCGCAGAGCCAGCACCTGCCGTAGTACATCAGGCGTCCTCCCTGGGTTCATCCAGGTAGGTCGCCTGGAGGTCTGCCATGTGGGTCAGGAGAGCCAGAGGGAACTTCTCGAAGGCGTTGCCCACCGAGAAGCCGCCGGCCTTGAAGTCATTGTCGCTGAAGCCCATGTGCCAGCGGATCGCCATGGCCTCCTCACGGGTCAGCTTCATAAAGTCGGAGATGATATAGACCGACTTCTCACCGTGGCCGTAAGGGAGCTGGTCGTTGACCACATAGAACGGGTACTTCTCCCACTGGCCCTGCTCATTCTTCCGGTTCCGCATCTCCACAGCGTAGAAGTTGGCCTTGCAGATGTCGTGCAACAGGCCGCAGATGGCGATGGTCTCCTCCTCGTTGTCAGACAGCTCGATGAACGGATCGTTTTCCCTGTTCTGCCTTTCGGAAACAAACAAATCATGGAGACGGTGATAAACGTGGATGCTGTGCTCCACCAGCCCGCCAGGATGGGACAGGTGGAAGCGGGTACTGGCCGGGGCCTCGAAGAAGTCCGTGGTCTCCAGCCAAGCCAGGAGCTTATCTGCTCCAGGGCGTGTGATGAGCTGCTGGCAAAGCCCAATGAACCTATCTTTCATATTTGACCTCCATAAAACTCTCTCTGAACCGGCCACCCAGGAACTCGAACTCAACCGTGTAGAACCGGCCGGCCGGATGGACATAGACTACCTTTCCAGTCTTGCGGATGCCGAGGCAGTCTACCTTCTCACTAATCTTTTCTCCGATCCGTTTCATCGGCCATCACCTTTCAAGGGGAAGGCCGTTCCACATACCATGCAAAACTTCGACCCCGGAAGGTGCTCCATGTTGTGGCAGACCGGGCAGGCGTAGTCCCAGGGGAACTCCCGGAACAGCTTGGAGGGCCAGATGGTCTTCATGCTGTCCTTCATAAACACAGGGACGTTGAAGGTGACGCAATCGGACACGATGCTTTGGACCCATTCATACTCCGGCCTGACCTTCTCCTTGCGGTTCCCTGTCTCAGCCCCAATAATGACCCACTCCGGCATAGGGCCGGAGCCGGCCGTCAGATCTACCGGGCCCAGCAGGGGCTCGATGGAGAGGAACCAGTGGCAACCGATGTCCTTCATCCAGGCGGCGTAGTCTTCGCCGTTAGTCACAGTGGAGCCAAACCAGAAGTTGTCCTCATGCGGCAGCAGGGCCATGTGTTCTAGCTCTATGTACCGCTTCGGGTTCTTGGTCAGGAACAGGTAACGGTGCTGCGGAACCTTCCGGCAGGTGTCCAGGACCTCGACGATCCATCGGGTGGGCACCCATGCTACGAACAGGTCGGCCATCGAGCAGACAAAGATGGTCTGGCCCTTGGCCTTCTTTGATGGTTGCTCCAGGCGATAACGATGGAACGTAGGGTCAAAGCCAAACGGGAACGGAGCCACAACAGAGTGAACACCAATATCACGGTTCTTTCCTGTGGTGTGCCGCATGAGCGGATCATCTATGGTGTGGATGCCTCCATCTCCACCTTTGCTTCTGTAAGAACTGTCGTCCCATCTTCCACCGAAGCGACCAGCTACGCTCCTGGCATAGCAGTATGGGCACCCGTGCCGGCATCCTGTGACCGGGTTCCAGGTGCTGTCGCACCACTCGATCTTGGTCTTGTTCATCTTCCCCTTACCCCCAGCAGGTCCCGCCAGCTCTTCACCCAGGACGGGGTGGGGTAGATGAGTACCGGCTGGTGCCGGGTGGGGTTCTTGCTCCCCTGGAAGCCAGGGTAGGCGCCGATGACATCCCGCCACCGGCTATACGACATCCGCCGGTTCACCTTGGAGTACCCCCGGCGCTCCATCTCAGCCTTTGCCATCGCTCTCAACAGTTTTCTCATGGTCTTGCTCCTCCTTCATGATTTCGTAGCCCAGAAGGGCCTTTTCTGACATGGCCGCAACCTGGATGAGCTCACAAGCTCCCAGCACGGCGGCCTTCTTGATATACATGAGGTAATGGGGACCATAGTGGTTCTCATCGTTCTTCACGCAGGTCCACAGGTGGTCGAGACGCTGGGCGATGCTCTCCATCTCAGCCTGGGCCTCCTCGACCTCTTCTTTGATGAGGGCATAACCCTCATGCGGGGAGTGGGCGGCGGCACCGTGTTCCGCCGCCGCCCGTTTATGCTCCTCCGCTACCAGACGGACGACCTCCTTGATGAGCTCGTCCATCATGCGGACTCATCCTCCCCGTCCGGCTCCTGGTACGGATAGGGATCCTCCTCTTCCCCACCTTCCTGGCCCGCAGGAGCGTCCATGCTAAACAGGGTCTCATTACACTCGATGCACTCCACGGAGACATTGACGGGGTTTCCTTCCTCTCCGTAGGCGGCGCAGACAACCTCGTGGCCCACATGAGGCTCCAGCGTCCCGGCCGGGCAGTAGAAGACAGCACTGGGGCTCGTGGCGGAGGACAGGACCACCTTGTTGTCCATGGTCCGCACCGTGAAGTTCCCCATGGACTCCATCACCTTCATAC
>DBFWXD010000154.1:0-4080 GCA_048215895.1 Eubacteriales bacterium | reverse complement strand
GGCCGACCTTATGCTGGTGGCAGCCAAGGAGGTGGAGGAATCCATCTGCCGGGTGGCCCAGATGGGCCGTGCCGCCGGCATGCACCTGGTCATCGCCACCCAGCGTCCCTCGGCCGACGTGATTACCGGCCTTATGAAGGCTAACATCCCCAGCCGCATCGCCTTTGCGGTGGCCTCCGCCATGGAGTCCCGCATCATTCTGGACACCCAAGGCGCGGAGAAGCTGGTGGGCCGGGGCGATATGCTCTTTGCCCCTCTGGGCAGCGGCAAGCCCACCCGGGTCCAGGGCTGCTTCATCTCCGACGGCGAGGTGGCCTCGGTGGTGGACTTCGTGAAGAAGAACAGCGGCTCGGCCCAGTATGACGACGCCGTCATGGAGGAGATCGAGCACAACGCCGCCGAAAAGGAGAAGGGCGCCAAGGGCGTGGGCGGCTCCGCGCCGGATGACGTGGACAGCGAGTTTGACGAGCTCATTGACGCCGCCGCCGAGGTGGTGGTGGAGACGGGCCAGGCCTCCGTGTCCATGCTCCAGCGGCGGCTGAAGCTGGGCTATGCCCGGGCCGCCCGGCTGGTGGACCAGCTGGAGGAGAAGGGCATTGTGGGCCCCTTTGAGGGCAGCAAGCCCCGGCAGCTGCTCATTACCAAGGAGCAGTGGCAGGAGATGAAATACCGCCAGGGCGGCGGGGCAGCCCCCGCGGCGGGTGTTCCCACGGCGGAGGAAGATGCTCCTCCCTTTGATGTGGAGGAGGCTCTGGACCGCTCGGAAGAGGACACACTTTAAGGAATTATTTCATTTATATTAAATTTTCCTTGAACCTCTTTACAGTCCCTGCCTTTTGGAGTAGACTAAGCCCAAGATTGATTCTTTGTTGGGAGGTGTTTTTATGGCGGATATGGATTTTACGCGGAAATTCAGCCTGGGAGATCAGCGGGATCTGGAGATCAAAGCCATCCTGTCCACGGTGTATCAGGCCTTGCAGGAGAAGGGGTATAACCCCATCAACCAGATTGTAGGCTACATTCTCTCTGAAGACCCCACCTATATCACCAACCACAATAACGCCCGGGCCCTCATCCGCAAGGTAGACCGGGACGAGCTGCTTCAGACGCTGGTCAAGTACTATCTGACCCACTGAGTGCGTCTGAGCACATGCGCAACCTTTATGGCCCGCCCGACGGCGGGCCATTGTGCTGTGATCACCAAATGAGGGGGAGAAACGACCATGAACATTCTCATCAGCCACTGCTTTCTGGGGGAGCCCTGCCGCTATGACGGGTGCAGCCGTCTGGACCGGCAGGTCATCGAGCTGCACCGGGCGGGACACAACCTGATCCCCGTCTGCCCCGAGGTGCTGGGCGGACTGGATACCCCACGGGCTCCGGCGGAGCTCCAGCCCGACGGCCGGGTGGTCAACGAGGACGGGGAGGACGTGACCCAGGCCTATCTGGCCGGAGCCCAAAAGGCCCTGGAGATTGCCCGGGAGAACGGCTGTACCCTGGCGGTGCTCAAGGCCCGCTCGCCCTCCTGCGGCTGCGGGGAGGTCTACGACGGCACCTTCACCCACACCCTGGTCCCCGGCTGGGGTGTGACGGCGAGGCTGCTGCGGGAGGCGGGAATCACCGTCATGGACGAGGAGAACCTGGACAGCCGCCTCTTTGAGCCCCAGGGCTGAACCGACATACCGATCAAAAGAGCCCCCCGGCCTGCATGGCAGGCCGGGGGGCTTTGATGTTAGAACACAGATCAGTGAATTACGTTGAGGCAGAAGTTGGTCATAATCTGAGCAATTTCCGCCCGGCTGGCGGAGCTGCGGGGAGAGAGCATATTCCCTTCCCGGCCGGACATCAGGCCCGAGGCCACCGCCCAGGACATAGAGGTTTTGGCCCAGTCGGAGGTGGTGTCCCCGTCGGCAAAGCTGGACAGGTCGCTGCGCACCAGGGTGTTGTAATGGTACAGTTTGGCGTAATTGAAGAGGATCAGGGACAGCTGCTCCCGGGTGATGGGGTCGTCCGGGAAGAACCGGCCCTCCTGATAGCCGTACATGATGTTCTTGGAGGCGGCCCAGGCCACCGCATCATCGTACCAGGCGTCATAGGATACATCCCCGTAGGTGTGGGAGCCCATGTTGGGCTTGCCATCCATGGCGTAAACCATCTGGACGGCCATGGCCCGGGTGAGGGTGTCCTCCGGCGAGAAGGTGTCCGGCCCGGTGCCGGACAGAATGCCGTGTTCCAGGGTATAGGCTGCCGCCTGAGCGTACCAGGCATTGGGGTCCAGGTCCACAAAGTCGTCGGGCGACTTTGATTCCACGCCTATGGCAAACGCGGCGGGGGTGAGGCTGAGCATCAGAGCCGCGGCAAGCAGAGTACTGCCAAGCCGCGCGCAGGTTTTTTTCATCGTCCATTCCTCCCAATTGATGGGTTTTTGCGGCAGAGAAGACCGTTCTGCCGGGTTTTCTAAGGGGAGTATAGCATAAAACCGTCGAAAAGGCAACGGCGCGCGGGGCTTTGTACCCCAGAATCCGTCCAAAGACCCCAATGCCCCACCGGATGAAAAAATCCATCGAACCGGGTCACACGATAAAAAATTTACCTGCCTGCCCCTCCGTATGAAAGCACCCGCCCGGGAGATACTGGAAGTACAGTATCACCGGGTGGGAGGTTTTTGTTATGCAGCACAAGGTGGAGATCTGCGGGGTCAATACGTCCAAGCTGAAGGTTTTGAAAAGCGACGAGACCCAGGCCCTGCTTCTCCGGGCCAAGGCCGGGGACCAGCAGGCCAGGGAGGAGCTCATTGCCGGGAACCTGCGCCTGGTGCTGTCGGTCATCCAGCGCTTCACCAACCGGGGGGAGAACGCCGACGACCTGTTTCAGGTGGGCTGCATCGGCCTCATCAAGGCCATTGACAACTTCAATACCGACCTCAATGTAAAGTTCTCCACCTACGGAGTGCCCATGATCGTGGGGGAGATCCGCCGCTATCTCCGGGACAACAGCACCATGCGGGTGTCCCGGGCCATGCGGGACACGGCCTATAAGGTGCTCCAGGCCAAGGAGAGCTACATGGCCCAGCACCAGAAGGAGCCCACTGTGGAGGAGATTGCCAACATGCTGGACATTCCCCGGGAGGACGTGGTGTTTGCCCTGGACGCCATTCTGGAGCCGGTGTCTCTCTATGAGCCGGTGTACTCCGACAGCGGGGACAACATCTGCGTCATGGATCAGGTGAAGGACACCAAAAACAACGACGAGACCTGGGTGGAGCGCATCGCCCTGAAGGAGGCGGTGGGCCACCTCACCGACCGGGAGCGCAAGATTTTGTCCATGCGGTTTTTTCAGGGGAAGACCCAGATGGAGGTGTCCGCAGAGATCGGCATCTCTCAGGCCCAGGTGTCTCGCCTGGAAAAAAACGCCCTGCGGCAGATCCGCCGGGAGATGTAAAAAAAGCCGCCCGGCCTTTTAGGTCCGGCCTGACAGGGACAACTACAAATTTTAAGGATAGGCAGGTGTTGCTTTGGCATCACCTGCCTTTTCCTTTATGCACTTTTCGTGATGTTCATATTCCCAACCACGCCAATATCCGTGTAATGGATTTCCACCGTTTGGCTGGCGTGTTTGGACCACTTCACATCCTTCTCATGCACCACGATTTTCTCAATGAACAGCCGCAGCAGTTCCGGCGTCAATTCCTGAATGTCGGTGTAGCGTTTGGCCCTGGCAATGAAGTTGTCTGCGCCGGACACCGTGGCCTTCAGTTTGGTGACCTCCCGCTCCTTTTGCGGGATGGCAGTTTTCAACTGCTCCTGCTCCGCCACATAACTGGCGGAGAGGGACTGAAACTGCTCCGTGGTGATGTGTCCCAGCACTGAGTCCTCATACAATCGCTTGAAGATGGCCCCCAGTTCCGCCTCGCGCTTTTTCATCCCTGAAAGTTCCAATTCCTGCCTGCGGATCTCCCGCCGCAGTTCAGCGGACTGCCGGTCACAGATATAGGCGGCGAACTCCTGCGTATGCTCCCGCGCCATCGCCGTCACCCTGCGGATGTCCTCCAGCACAATCTCGTCGAGGACACACTCCCGA
>DBFWXD010000153.1:0-3297 GCA_048215895.1 Eubacteriales bacterium | reverse complement strand
GGAGAAGGAGACCATTACCGGCGGCGAGATGGTGGCCATTATCGAGGGCCGCGACCCCGCTCTGGTAGAGGACGCCTACGCTTCTACCCGCAAGAGCGATAAGTCCTTCCGTCCCTCTGTGCCCGATGTGATTGAGGCCCCCGCCAAGCACATCCACATGGTCAGCGAGGAGATCAAGGCTCCCGCTCTGGAGGATGGAGAGGGTGAGAAGCAGGAGGAAGAGCCCACTGAGGACGACAAGCCTCAGGAGGACGCTCCCGCTTCGGAGGATACCTCTGCTCCCGCCGGGGACGAGGAGAAAAAGTCTGAATAACGAAAAATGCCGCCGGCAGGATCTGCCGGCGGCATTTAAAAGAACCGCCCGGAGCTTGAAGGCTCCGGGCGGTTTCTTGTGCTTAATGTTATTTGGCCAGGTCGGGCAGGCTGGCGGCAGCGGCAGACTGGCCCACGCGGCGGAACTTCTCGTCGGGAAGCGCCAGGTTGATAACCTTGTTCACCTCGGGATATTCGTCGGCCAGGACCTTCTTACAGGTTTCCAGCAGCAGATCGCCGCCCTTGCCGGACATGACGCGGCCCAGGAGGAGCACATGCTTGAAGGAGTAGAGGTCGTAATAATAGGCCAGGGTGTGGGCCAGGTATACGCCGATGGACTCATAGACCTGGGCGGCCCGGGGATCGTCCTCGGCCATCAGGCCCTGTACCACCTTCAGCTTCTCGGCGGGGGAGAGGCTCTCATCCAGCTCGATTCCGGCCCGGGGAGCCAGTTTGATGACCGAATCCTGGGAGAAATACTTCACGCCGCAGCCGATGTCGCCGGACCACTCGTCACGCATGGCGTCCGGGGCGGCATCCACAGGGACAAAGGCCAGCTCATTGAGCCAGCCGGTGACCCGACCCTCGGCATCCACATAGCCCACCGCTTCGCTGGTGCCCATGGCGATGCCCAGCACGTTGTTGTCGTTGAGGCTCATGGTGCCGGCCAGGGCGGACACGTCGCCGTCGTTGACCACGGCGTAGGGAATATCACCGAAGGTGTCGGTAATGGCACGGATGTAGATGTCCTTCACCTTGGCGTCATAGAGCTCCTTGGGGACCTTCAGGAACAGGGAGGCGCTCATGGTGCGGTTGTTGATGTAAATACCGGCGGAGGAGACGCCCACCGCATCCACACGGGGCATATGGGAGGCGGCAGTCTTCAGGGCAGAGACGATGCCGTCATAGTGGTAGTCGGGGTCGGCGGTGATCTTGGGGAACCACACAACCTCTTCCGAGAAGACGGTCTCGCCGTCAATCACCGCGGAGACCTTCCGGTCAGAGCCGCCGGCGTCAAAGCCGATGCGGCAGCCGTCCAGGTGGCCGCCCATGGCCTTGGGGGCGTCCTTGGCCTCGGGCACCTGGTCGCAGAAGACCACCTCAAAGGGCTTTTCGAAGATGTTGGCCATGTAGTCCCAGTCAAAGGCCTGCTCTCCAGTGGCGCTGTAAGCCTGGGTCAGATAGTCATAGATGCCTTTGTCTCCGGCCACATAGATTTTAAAGCCGCCCTTCATCCACAAAATGGTTTTGACCAGGCGGTTGATGTAGTAGTGGTCAGCATCCGCCATCTCCGGAGTACCGTAGATCTTGGTGTGGCAGGTGGCCATCTGGCCGTCGGCGCGCTCCACGGCGATGGAGACGGGCTTTGTGGCACCGGCCAGGAAGGCCTGGTTAAATTTCAGCAGAGGGATAAACTCGGGGTCCAAGGCGGGTTTATGTTTCACTGCAACAGAGATTCCATATCGTTCCATGACTGACTCCTCCTACAAAATCATGATGGCTCGTTTCATAGAAAAATTTGTTTGTTTGGCTCAAACAATCAAAGGTTTAATTGGTATTATTGTACCATAATCTTTGCGGCTTGTCACCTGTTTCTTGTGCAGAGTAATTTAACTTGCATGAGGGGAGCAAGTAGGGTATCATAGATGCAGAACGCCTCCACGCGAGGTGAAAGGAGAACAAAACTATGTGGTTTGATCAAGCGGTACTTTACCAGATTTATCCCCTGGGTCTGTGCGGTGCGCCGAAGGAGAACGACGGAGTGGAGACTCCGCGGATTCTTCGTCTGCTGGACTGGGTGGACCATATTCAAAAATTGGGCGCGGATACGGTGCTGCTCAATCCGGTTTTTGACAGCGACCGCCATGGCTATGACACCCGGGATTACTTCAAGCTGGACCCCAGACTGGGAAGTAACGAAGACTTTGCCAAGGTGTGCCGCGCCTTCCACGATGCCGGACTCCGGGTCATGCTGGACGGAGTGTTTAACCACGTGGGCCGGGGCTTCTGGGCCTTCCGGGATGTGCAGGAGAAAAAGTGGGACAGCCCCTATAAGGACTGGTTCCACCTGAGTTTTGACGGCAATACGGAGTATAACGACGGCTTCTGGTATGAGGGCTGGGAGGGGCACAATGAGCTGGTAAAGCTCAATTTGTGGAATCCCGCCGTGGTGGAGCACCAGTTTGCTGCCATCCGCTCCTGGGTGGAGAACTTTGGCATTGACGGCCTGCGCCTGGATGTGGCCTACTGCCTGCCCCCCGAGTACTTGAAGCAGCTGCGGGCCTTTACCCGTACCCTCAAGGAGGATTTTGTCCTGATGGGGGAGACTCTCCACGGAGACTATAACCGCTGGATGGGGGAGGAGCTGTGCCACTCGGTAACCAACTATGAGTGCTACAAGGGGCTGTGGTCCAGCTTCAATTCCATGAATATGTTTGAGATCGGGCACTCTCTGGCCCGGCAGTTTGGGCCGGAGCAGTGGACGCTCTATAAGGGCTGCCATCTGCTGTCCTTCCTGGACAACCACGATGTAAGCCGCATCGCCTCTCAGCTCACCAATCCGGAGCAGCTGAAGGCGGCCTATGCCCTGATGTTCGGTATGCCCGGCGTGCCTGCGGTGTACTATGGCAGTGAGTGGGGTATTTTGGGCGATAAGAAGCAGGGGGATGACGCCCTGCGTCCCGAACTGGAACTGCCCCAGTGGAACGGGCTGTGCGACTGGATTGAAAAGCTGGCCCAGGCAAAGCGGGGGAGCAAAGCCCTGTGCTACGGCAGCTACCGGAATGTGGTGCTCACCAACAAGCAGATCATCTTCGAGCGCAAGTGCGACGACGAGCGGGTGCTGGTGGCCATCAACGCCGACCAGGAGAGCTATGTGGCCCATTTTGATGCCGGCTGCGGCCTGGCCTGGGATCTCATTACCGGGGAGCAGCATGACTTTGGCGGGGGCAGCGAGCTGGCCCCATACAGCGCTCAGTTCTGGAA